>JAXJVZ010000046.1:0-11513 GCA_036308285.1 Agathobacter sp.
CTTCGGAATTTGTATATCTTGAATTTCTTACCATTTCTTCCAATTCTTGTCTGTGCAAAGAAAATCGGTCCGGGGTCACTAATATAAATTGCAGGACCAATAATCACACATAACAAAAGTGTGAATATGCATCCAATAATTCCCCCAACTATATCCATGCATCTTTTTATAAGTAATGCTATAGTACTTGCGCTGTTAATCGTAGAGGTAAGCACTGTGTATGCCCCAACCCTTCCAACAGATACCTTCATTCCATCCTCTAATGGACTCTGTATCAATGCAATATGAACAACTATTCCCATTGAATAAAGACCTGAAATAACTTCATCCGAGCATTTCTGTCCATATGGCAAAGCTATAACAACTTCATCTACCCATTGTCCACAGATATATTCGACTGCATTTTTTTCATTAGCTACAACAGGTATTCCACTAATACTCTCTCCTGTCTTGTCCGCATCAACAAGAATAATTCCTGTTATCTCATATCTGTCATAATTCTGGCTTTTAACCTTTCTGATTGCCTTAGCAGCATCTTCATATGCCGTAATAATCATTATTGACTTCATAGAGCCGGCACGTACACCTTTTCTGATGCTTATCTTTCGAATTACACGGGTAAAATATGCTATAAAAAAATAAATTATAACCCATAAACTGATTGCAATTCGTGAATACGCTTCTGTATTACGTGCCACAAACATAAATCCCAATAAACACGCTGTAACACAAGCCACATGTTTTACAGTTTCAGCAAACTCCATGTACTTATTACGCTTCATAATATTACTGTAAGAATTAAATACTACTGAAACAAATAAGCCTGAAGCTGTTATCATACCTGCAAAAGTAAGCCATTCATTCTCTGACAGGACCTTAACATTTTTAAACTTTATAAGAAATGACAAAAACAGGGCTATATACATTGAAATCCAGTCAAGAATTATAAAATCAATGTGTTTTAGCCAACCTTCTGATTTTCTTCTGTACACTTTATCTTTCTCCTTCAAAAAAGAAATTCCTAATAGGACATTCTTTTAACAATTATAAAAATAATTATGGTAAAAGTCAAATAATGATATACCCGACTATTTTATAACAAATCTCCTTGTCTCATCACTTAACATATCTATGTTAGAAGTATTATCATCCGACTGTCCCTTTATATCAGAAATCAGATTTACGAGCGAACATGTATCCTGTGCCGCAGATTCAATTCCAGTCGCACACTGACCTACGGTACTTGCAATATCATTAACATTCTGTGTCATAGTATCTATAGCACATCTGATTGATTCTGCTTTTTCACCATAATTATGAATTATTTCATTCATCTTATCTGCATCATTATCATATGAATCAGCAATCTGCTCAAACATATGAAAATCTTTAACAACATCTTTTCCAATAAATTCCATTAGATCACTTGAATTCTGAATAAGTTTATCAACTGCAGATATCACATTAACAGATATTCCCTGGATGTTATTTGCAGTTTCTCTTGATGAATCTGCCAGCTCGCGGATTTCATCTGCAACTACTGCAAATCCCTTTCCAGCCTCTCCTGCTCTTGCCGCTTCAATCGAAGCATTAGGTGCAAGAAGATTTGTCTGGGCTGCAATTGTAAGAATATCTTCAGTAAGACTTTCAATGTCTTTTACCTTACTACTGTCATTGATAGCTACACTCATTATCTCTTTTTGCTTTAGAATATTGGCATCTATAATCTCACATTTCTTCTGTGCTGCTACTTTAGCATTCTCAGCCCTCTCCTTAACCTGGAAAATAAACTGTTCCCCAGCCTTAGTCGAGTCTGCCATATCTTTTACCGCAATCTCTACATCATTAACACCTTGTGCTGCATCATCAGCTGAGTTTGATACAACTTCCATGGAACTTGCAAGCTCTTCCATAACAGCAGAGACGTTATTTGCATTCTCATTCGAATTCTCAATTCCTTTATTAATGGCATTTATTGATTTATTTACATTTCCACTAACTGTTGAAATTGTTCCAATTACATTCTCAAGAATACCAACAAAATCATTAATTCCATCACAAAGGTCACCAATTTCATCGTTTGAATCAATCTGAATTCTTCTACCAAGCTCTCCATGTCCATCTCTTATTGTCTGTGCCAGTCCCTCTAACTGCTCTTTAGCACTTTTTGCAGGATTGGAAATTGTTTTTGACATTATAAACAATATAATAATTGCAAAAATTGTAATTAGTATCAGAAGAACGTAATTGAAAGTAATTGTTCCTTCAATTCGAACAGCAGCCCTCTGTTCAATGTATTCAACCTCACTTCCAATACCATTCTGGGAAGTTACATTTTCTCCCGACTGTCCTATTATTGATATTAAATCATTATTATAACCATTGATAATTTTAAGTGCAGAAATATTTAAAAAAACAATAAGAACCGTAACTATCCATACAACTCCAAGCCCCATCAAAATTTTCCTGCTAATACTACTATGTCTTCCTGATTTTTTATCCATACATGATCCCCCTGATTTTTCATGCAAAAAATTATATCTTTAATTTATAGTTTATTCGGTTAGAGTTCACATTTCAAGACCTTAGTACTATTTTTTTTAAACTATTCAGAGCCACCTTGGAATAGTTACTTAATTTCAAAAAAATAGTCCACAAGAATGACCATATATCCATTCCTGTGAACTATTTAATCTATTTAAACAACTAATTTTATTTTTGTTTATTCTCAACGACTTTGACAATACCCTTTTTCCAGAGGATTCTCGCACAAAGAATTGAAAGTGGAATCATAACAAGCATTAACCAGCTTGCCGTACCCATTGTTGCAACTCCTGCTATGGCAAGAATTGATACTAACACTGCCGGAAATGCTACAGAAAGCAAACGATTCTTAACATATGTCTTCCCGCCGCCTCTTCCAAATAATGAAAGTGCCATACATCCAAATAAGGCTGGCATTATGTAATCTGCTGCAGTTGCCACATTCTCGTTCTCAAGTAGTGGCTGAAGCTGTACAATAAGTAATAATCCAATTGCCATAATTACAATAGTAACAATTGATGAAACCGCTGTAGCAATAAGTGCGACTGCATCTCCTTCTGTAGTTCCCTGGTCTACCTTTGCAACCTTTTGTGCATTCAATACACAAGGCATCTTTAAATTCATAAGGTTACCTGTTGCAAATGTAAGATAGCTTGACGAACCAAGAATTGGTGTATAACTACCAACCTCTGCAATAGCTGTCGGAACCATAATTATAAGAATTGTCACAAGTCCTGAAATCATCATCTTTATTGTTGGGAAGCAACCATAAACAGCACATATAATCAAAGGCATAGCCAACATATAAACTATAAACATTACCAGAAATTTTCTTCCTGCACTGTGTGCCCATTCTACAAATGGGTCTAACTTCATATCTGTATTCTTCTCTTTATTCTTAGCCATTATCCTATCCTCCTACTAAAAAAGTGATACCCAAAGTACACTTGAACACATTCCGACTATCATTGCTATTGCCATTGTAAAGTTACCAAGCCATTTAAGCTTCGATGATAGCACACCACAAATAATTGTCACGACAAAGCTTGTAACTAATGTAAATGTAGTTGGAAGATCCGTAAAAAGCATAACTGGAAGATAAACAGCAAACATTCCAAGGAAGAATACTCCTGATAGTACCTGTCCCCAGTCACTTGAGCCACTTGCCTTCATAAGTCCTGTAGAATACTTCTTGGCAAGTACAGCTACGATAAGTGGCTCTATCATAATACCAATTGTCATTACCATGATAATTGCACCAAAGTATCTTGCATCACCAGATAAGATGCCTGATAATTCAATCCCCATTCCACTTGCGGTATAGGTTGATGCCATTGTCTCATATGAAAGAGACCCGATTACTGATAATCGCCACCATGGCCATGCTGCACCGAGTGACACTGAAAGTGTAACAAGACCAACAAGCACCGCTATACTTGGCACTATGGCTGATGAAATACTTGTCTTAATAACCTGATTGATTGTATCTTTTTCGATACCAAGCTCAAGACATCTGTTTATTGCCTTTTTTGCACTTACAATCGAAAAAATAATTACTGCAATAAGTCCAATTGCTATTAATACATATAATATTGGACTATTTGCAACCTCTGCACCTGTTCTCATATTATTCCTCTTTTCCTTTGTTATTTAAGCATATATTACTATATTACCTTTTTCATAAATCTCTTAATGATTTCTTATCCTTATAATTTTTATCTCTGTAATTACTCATCTTTATGCTCAGCAAGCCAGTTTAATGCCATCTGCACATGAACTGCTGTACCGAGATATAATACTGAGTCATCGAATTTAACCTTAGGGTTATGCTGTCCATACTTATACCCATCATTTGCACTTCCTGCAACCAGGAACATGCTTAATGTCGGAACCTCGTGACTTACAAAAGCAAAATCCTCGCTTCCTCCACCTGCTTTTCCACCAGTTACAAGGGACATATCAACTGCTCCCTGTCCAATCAGGTCTGAAACATATTTCAGGCCGTCTTTAGCCAGTTCATTATCAATCTTCATGCATGGGCAGTAATCACTAAACTCAATTGTGGCCTCACATCTCATTGCTGCTGCGACGCCCTGACATATTTCTGTCATTCTCTGCTTAATAAATTCTCCAACCTTATTATCATCATCAGTTGTACGAATTGTTCCCCACATCTGAGCCGTCTCCGGAATTACATTAGATGCCTGTCCCGCTTCAAAATGACAGGTTGTAAATACTCCGTACTCATTAGCATCAAGCTCACGGCTGTTAATCTCAGCAAGTGCAAGATGAATCTGTGCTGCTGCTGTAATTGGATCGATTGAAAGATGTGGTGTTGAACCATGTCCACCCTTTCCCTTAACCGTAATGTGATACTGTTCACAGGATGCCATTGAAATTCCACCACCTGGAACAAGCACAATTCCTGATGGCATTGGCTGCCCTGCAATAACATGAATCATAAATGCAGCATCAACATGAGGATTCTCCAGCAATCCATTGCTAATCATATCAACAGAGCCCTGAAAATTCTCCTCTGCCGGCTGGAACTCAAGCTTAATTGTTCCTTCTATTTCATCTTCATGATTCTTTAATAACTTTGCCACACCCAGAAGCATAGCTGTGTGCATGTCATGACCACATCCATGCATTTTACCAGCCTCTAAACTCTTGTATTCAACATCAGCTTCTTCTTCCATCATAAGAGCATCCATGTCAGCCCTGAGCAAAATGCATTTTCCCGGCTTCTTTCCACCGGCAAGTGCTATAATGCCTGACTTTCCACATTCTTTTGGCTCATATCCCATAGAAACCAGCTTTTTCCAGACAAATTCCTTAGTATATGTCAAATCAAAAGCAATCTCCGGATGCTGATGAAGCTGTCTTCTGTCATTTACCAATTCTGGCTGAAGCGCCATAGCTTCCTTTAAAATCTCCTGCTTATCCATTATATTTTCCTTTCCTTTTCAACTTTACCATGATAAAGCTTCATTAAATTAAAGTTAAATTATAAAAAAGATGCTACCACAAAACAAACAGAAGAGTCAAGCTTATTAATTTTCAGATTTAAGCGAATTTTCCTTAATAATGTAACTATATACTGTCGCAATCTGCTCGATGACCCATATGCGTCCTAATGCATAACTTACAGTCTCAAAATCCACACTTATCACCCTTTCCTATATTTTAATTATATTGAAAAAGATGCCAAATATTCTTCCTTCCGTCTTTTTTGTGAATAAATTCTATTAATTTTTTGTACCGTTCCGATAATTGTTCCAGATTCAGTATAAGAAATGTCAAGTAAACAAAACAATTCAACTCTGTCAGATAATTTGTTCCATACTGCATAATCCTCCATTCATTTTTCCCTGCGCAATAAGAGACCGTCTTTGCCTGACAAAAATGAAATATCGATACAGACTTATGTGCGGTACCTAATATCTCTATTAAGTCAGACTCATAAAAAAGATGTTCTGCATTACCTGAAATCAAGCCTGAATGTGATTCAAAATGCAATTCAGCATTAACACCAAAAAGCAACATCCATATTAAATTAATTATAATAAATATATTAACTATACTGCCTTGTTTTTTTATTTTCATTCTATAACTCCTGCCGTTTTTGATATTTTGAATAACTTTTTAATGTAAAATTTAAACATAAAAAGGCTGCATTGAATACTCAATGCAGCCGAACCATCATAACATTACGCCGTAGACTTCCAACTTTGCGTCCTAATGTTTCCATCAGTTTGCCTTTAACGCTATAACGTTTTTGATATGATAACATATTTGCTATAAAATAACAAGGGCATATATTAAATTTATAATAATGGTGCGAAAAGACGAAGTACCAGCTGTCCCAGCCTCATACCCGAGCTTCGTCCTGTGGTATACTGCTCTGTAACTTCCCTGCACTGACTCATAATATTCTCAAAGTCTTTTTTTGTATCCATAACTGCATCACAGTCAATATACAGACAGCCATTTTCAAAATGATGATAGAGACTTCTATAATCAAGATTAATTGTTCCACAGGTTGCTGCTTTATCGTCGGTAATACACATTTTGCAATGACAAAAACCCGGTGTCCATTCATAAATTCTTACGCCGTTTCTTGCAAGTGAATTATAATATGACCTGGTAACACTATATACAATCTTCTTATCCGGAATTCCTGGTGTAATCACTCTTACATCAACACCCTGTTTTGCCGCAAGTCCCATCGCGTGAATCATCTCATCGGTGATTATCAGATATGGCGTTATAAACCAGCAATATTTTGTGGCCTGATTTATCATTCCAATATAAACCTCTTCACCTACATGCTCATCATCTAAAGGACTGTCTGCATAAGGCTGGATGAATCCATTCTCTCGTGATACATATGTCTCCTTAGCTATATATTTCTTTATATCCTTATCAAGAGAGCTTTCCTTTTTTACAGCATTCCAGTTTTCCAGGAAGGTGACAGTAAGACTCTTTACCGCATCTCCTGTCAGTCGTATTCCTGTATCCTTCCACATTCCATACGGATGAGTTCTGTTA
Source organism: Agathobacter sp. (assembly GCA_036308285.1). Taxonomy (GTDB): domain Bacteria; phylum Bacillota; class Clostridia; order Lachnospirales; family Lachnospiraceae; genus Roseburia. The sequence goes on from JAXJVZ010000046.1 coordinate 7,096, forward strand.
AAGTATTCATCCGCCAGATTATATCCTCCGGTAAAGCCCACTTTGCCATCTACAACTGTAATCTTTCTGTGATCCCTGTTGTTTAAGAATACGTTAAGTCCTGGAATAAAAGGATTAAACACCCTGCATTTAATTCCCAATGCTTCCATTTTCTTAACAAAATCCATATTAATAAAGACTATGGACCCCGCATCATCATAGAATACTCTTACTTCCACTCCCGCCTTTGCGCGCTCAGCAAGAATATCCTCAAGCTCCTGCCATGACTGACTATCCTCTATGGCATGGTATTCCATAAAAATATACTTTCTGGCATTCCTTAAGGCTTCCTTTTGGGCTTCAAGAGCCTCTAGGGCATCAGAATAATAAGAGATATCTGTATTCTGATATACCGGATAACCACTTTTTTGTTTTAAATACTGACTTACTCTGTATAGATGAGAATCATATTTTTCCAGACTATTTTCAACATCAGCTGTCTTTATCTCCCCAACATCTTCCTTTAAAACCGGTATCAATCTTTGATTGATATCCTCATATCTTTTTCGCATTTTCTTGGTATTAACATCCATACCAATAATCAGATACAGACCTACACCAAGAATCGGAAAAACAAGAATAAGAATTATCCATGGGGTCTTCATACTGCTGGTCTTATTCATGGCATATATAACCAGAACAAGTAACACTGCAAAAACACGTGTTGCCCTGTCAATCCATATAACATATTCGTTTAAAGAAAGAAACGAGTTAATTATGAAGAATGCCTCAAGCAAAAAAACAAGCATGGAAAATATAAGCCGGCTTATTCCGTTTTTTACCGCATTTCTTTTTTCAATTCCGTCATTCATATTTTATTCTCCAAACAATGGTGTTGAAAAATACCTCTCCGCTGTATCAGGAAGCACCGTAACTACAGTCTTTCCCGGCCCAAGCTTCTCAGCAAGCTTAAGTGCAGCAGCTACATTTGTTCCACTCGAGATACCGCACATAATTCCTTCCTCTCTTGCCAGTCGTTTCGCCGTTTCAAGCGCTTCACTATCCGATACTATGTAAATTTCATCATAAATTTTCTGGTTTAAAATATCAGGTATTATTCCATCTCCAATTCCCATCTGAAGGTGGGTTCCAATTGTTCCACCTGCAAGAATTGCTGCATTTTCAGGCTCAACTGCCCAGATTTCAATATCAGGATTCTGCGCCTTTAACACCTCTCCAATACCTGTGATTGTTCCACCTGTTCCAATACCTGAACAGAAGCCGTGAATTTCTCCAGCCACCTGCTCCATTATCTCAAGGGCAGTATGATTCTTGTGAGCACGAACGTTATTGATATTCTCAAACTGCTGTGGCACAAATACCTTTGGATCCTTCTTTGCCATTCTAAGGGCGGTCTGAAGACACTCATCAATACATGCTCCTATATCTCCTGCATCATGGATTAACATAACCTCTGCACCATAATGACGAACCAGCTTTCTTCTCTCCTCACTTACAGAATCCGGCATGATTATTATTGTTCGATACCCTCTTACTGCTCCTACAAGAGCCAGTCCGATTCCCTGATTGCCACTTGTAGGTTCAACAATAATTGTATCCTCCTTGATAAGTCCTTCCTTCTCAGCCTGGAGAATCATGTTGTAAGCTGTTCTTGTCTTAATGGAACCCCCTACATTCAACGCTTCAAATTTTACTAAAATCTCTGCATTTCCCGGTTTATTCATCTTGTTGAGGCGAATCATTGGTGTATGTCCAATCGCCTGTAATACATTATCGTATACCATTATTTTATCCTCTCCAAATTCAATTACATATAAGATTAAGTATAGTTTATTTACCAAATTAAGTAAACTGGAAACTTTAGAATTAAAGCTTCCAGTCTATTCATTTCAGTTTCCTTCACCACTACTATTACATTTACATGCCCCACATGTATCCACATTAGGATTAAAACATTCTTTTTTAAGATACTGCTCATTATAAGGAGCTCCCAGATCCAGTGGTTTGATTGCTAAATCCAGCAGATCTCCTGCCACAAATCTCATACAATCAGAATTATCCGCTGCCATAATACTTCCTTTTGGTGTATCAATTTTTCCACAGCTTTTCACCTTATATCCTGCAAAATACAAGCTTTGAACTACAAATGTAAGTCCAACTGTTACTGTATCTTCATCCAGATTAAAATCCAGAAGCTTTGCAAGACCGTACATATTAATTCCCTGAGTCACAAAATTATTTGTAGTAGAAAATCCTATATAATTTAAAACCGCCTCTGGAGTTGTACCTGCTGTATTGTAGGAAATACCATACGGTGCAAAAATCTCAAGTTCTACTGATGTAGGATTAGTGTCTTCATCATAAGTGTCTGCCGTAGTTTCTGACGGAAGATAAACTGCTGTCGGATAAATTGTTGCTATTAATCTACATGAATCATCATACAGATTAAGTGCAAATGTTACAGTTATATTAGTAAGTGTTACAAGATAACAGTTAGGTCTTCCGGGAATTGGTTCTATAGTCACTCCACCTTCCCCATTTGTAAAAGTCGCATTTATTACACGAATGGTCGCATTTGTTGCATTTGGATAAGTTGTTGAAATATCTACGCCCGTTGCAAATGTCGTACATAGATTTATTCCTATTTCATCATATATAAGAGGTGCCATAATACTTAGCATATCAGGCTCACCACATATTGGATTAGTACACACATCCTTGCAACAGTTTTCCGCCAGATTACGCACCTGGTTGCTGACAATTCTTGCTTTTGTCTTGCATTTACATTTAGGCATTGTAAAAGTCCTTTTGTTTTTATTTACTACATAATATGTTCTAAATCCGCAAATGTTTCCATATTTATTATTATAAGTAGTGGCAATTGAGTTTCTGACAAGGTATATACACATATGTTTGCAGACACGCTCTCGCTCGGGGCACAACATAGCGGTACTAAATTCATACAAGGCCTTCGGCATTGTATTCATTAAGTGCCGATGTTGCTTTACGGTCTGCAAACATATGTGTATATACCTTGTCAGAAACTCAATTACTTAACGTTTTTGGCGAGGTGAAAAGTATGTATTATAGAACTAAAAATGATGGCGGGATTATGCTGTATAATATTCAGAATAAAATTTTGATGAGAAATCATGTTAATGACAGGATGAATCCTTCTGTGACTTTGACGACAGATTATTATTCTTGTCTTACTGATTCGGCATATCATGGCAACCTGTACTATTCGTATATAAACACAAATCATCAGATTGTTGTAAAAATTACATCTTCAAACGACATTCTCTATCTTATGAACTGTAGCTACAATTGTGATAATCTTCCACTTAAGCTTACTGTTTTTTCTAATTATCTTATTCTTTTTTACTGCGAGGAAATTTCTGATAATACCTTCAATCTTTGTTATACCACACCTATTGGCAATCGGTATAAATACAGGATTCCTTTTGAGTTCGATAATAGCTTTAAAATCAGCATTCTGATAGGAAATGTAAATAGTATAATAGAATTCTCAGACAACAGAAAAAATATTCTTTACAGAATTCTTCCTGACCTTTCTTATGAAGAAATTAATTACACACAAAGTCAGAATGAAATAATTCATTTGAAAGATGTTATCCGCAATAATGAAATAAAACATCTCAATGAGATTAATTGTCTGAATGAACAGATAAAAAGTGCCACCTCACAGTACAATGAACTTATGAAGGTGGCAAACCACTATAAAAATGAAGCCATAAAATGGCGCAGCAAATTTGACATGTAAAAATATATGTAATACTAGTCGAAAAATTTCAACTGTTTAATCTTGTCTGAAATTTCTTCCAGTTCTTCCTTATTCAGCTCTGGAAGGCGTTCCAGTTTATCCATAAAAAGAATAAGTGTATCATTTGCCTGGGTTTTTATCTTTATCTGATGATAGGTAACTACAGTACTGGTGATGATTGCAATCATACCAATGGAATATACAGACAAGAGAATACTCAAAAAACGACCCAGTCTGGTGACTGCAACCTGCTCCCCAAAACCTATTGTTGTCACCAGCTCAAAGCAGTACCATAGAGCTGATCCAAAACTTTCAAACACTGCCTCATGCCGGTAAATGACAAAAGCAAACAAAAAGGACACCAGCAGATAAATACCCAGAGTTTCAAAAAAATGGGTTTGTCTTAGAACCCTGACAAGTGGCTTACTACACTTTTTCTTCATGATTTTTATCCCCCTTTCTTATTTGTCCTGCTAAAATCGCTGCAAGAAAAATCCATAATCCCATTCTTACAGGGAAACACAAAAACAGAAGGCAGGTAACTGCCAGAGGCTTTTTCATAGATACCCCCAAAGTTGCTGCCGTAGTGATAGCCGCGGCAAAAGTTGCATGGGCTGCATCCATAGGAAATACC
>JAXJVZ010000047.1:0-3115 GCA_036308285.1 Agathobacter sp.
ATTTTCAACAGTTTAAGATTCATAATAAATCCTTTTGGAATAAGGGTGTAGAGAACTTTTTCTCTACACCCTTCCCTACATCCCGTAACTACTTGATTCTATTACTGATAACCAAAAAGGTGTAGAGAGTGTAGAGAAATGACATCTTTAAAATGCAATAATCAAGAGACCAACAGCAAAATCAAGAGTTGAGCGGCAAGTACCCTGAGAAACATAGAGAGAGGATATACGGTGGCGCAAGCAACTGCCGCAGCATCAGACTCTATATTTTGTTCAGATACGTATGCAAGTGCCGGAGGATTTGTTCCGGAACCGGAAAGTACACCCGTCAAAGTATCCCAGTCAAGTTTCAGAGCATATTTACCCATAATGCCTCCTGCAAACATCGGTATGACTGTTATCATTGCACCGCACAATATCCATTTTATGCCGCTTCCGTGAACCAGAGTATCAATGAACCCATTTCCAGTTTCAAGACCAACGCAAGCCAAAAAGAGCGAAATACCAATTTCCCTAATCATAAGGTTTGCACTTGTGGTCGTGTATGTTATAACCTTAAATTTAGGACCGATATGAGTAATCAGTATAGACACGATAAGCGGACCACCTGCAAGTCCAAGTTTGACGGGTTGCGGAATGCTGGGAAATGTAAATGGAATGCTTCCTATGATACACCCGAGTGCAATTCCTACAAAAATCGGAATAAGATTGGGCTGATCCAGTCTCTTCAAGGAATTGCCAAGCACCTTCTCTACATTTTTCACAGATTGTTTGTCGCCAACGACACTTACCATATCCCCGTATTGAAGCCTTGTGGATGGAGTCGCTGACAACTCAATCCCCGAACGGTTTATCCTGACGATGGTTGCACCCAAATTGTCGGAAAGATTCAAATTCTTTAACGAAATCCCATTCAATTGGGGTCTGGAAATCAATATCTTTCTGGAGATAAATCCACCGGCAGGCTTTTTATATTCCACGGATTCATTCTTCTTCGTTATAGGACGAGTGGTAGATAATTGTTCTGAATCCGGAATACGATAAAGCCACATTCTAATCAATATGAAAGTCAAGATGCAGCCAATGACCCCAAAAGGATAAGTGATAGCACAACCTTGGGCAATGTCGGATGCAAAATTTCCTGTCGTGTCAAAGTATGTCTGTTGTGCCGCACCGAGTCCGGGAATGTTTGTCACAGCACCCGACATTATGCCCGTAACAGTCGTAGCCGGAATATCCAAAAGGAAATGAATACCTATAGCTAAAAGTACGCTAAGCAGTATTACAAATGCGGCAAGCCCGTTAATAGCCAAGCCTCCTGAACGCAAACTTTGGAAGAATCCGGGGCCTACTTGAAGACCAATGGAATACACAAAGAGAACCAAACCAAAGTCATTCAGAAAATGAAGAAGATCAGTATCTATCGTAAGGCCATAATGACTGAACATTATGCCTACGAACAACACCCAAGTGGCTCCGAATGATATTCCAAGTATTTTTGTCTTGCCAAGTATCCTCCCCAAGGCTATGACGAATGAAATGGTTATCAGTGTATGTGCAACACCGCCACTCCAGAGATCATCCGAACCTTTAAATAGATCATTTATAAAATTCATTACTTCAGCCATTGTGTACTCCTTTCCCTTACAGCATCCGACTCCTGTAACATCTTGATAAATTCTTCTGTCGCCTTCTTCCGATAGGCACTTCTTTCCGTATGAACACAACCGACCATCACATTCTCCGGAACATCAAACGGAATGGCGACAAGTCCTTTTGTTTGGTGAATGACTGCCTCTGACAATATCGTAATCAAACCACTTTCCCGAACAATATCCAAAAGTACATTCACTTCATTAAGTTCCATCCGGATTTTCAGTTCAGTATATGCGTACGGAAACAACTTATCGAACTCATTCCGGGCCTGAAGAGCTTTGGACGGTATCGCAACGCCATAAGGCATTATATCCTGCAGAGTGACCTTCTCCTTTTTGGCCAACGGATGATTCTTGTTTACAATAACGGACAAGTTGTTGTCAAAAAGAATATGAGACTCGATGTTTGGATGAACGGATGACGGCTTGAAAGACAGTACAAAGTCCAGTTCACGTTTCTCAAGCATTACCATCAGCTCTTCCATCGTCTTATAGAATATGTTGAGCTTTATGGCCGGATGCGCTTTGGTAAATGCAATTACGGTCTGCGTGAGGATAGGAGCAAATGTATATGTAATACCGATATTAAGGGAACCGGATAACATATTTTTCAGGTCTCTTACCATATCAAGACAGGATGTAGCATCCTTCAACGTTTTTTCCGCAAGAGGAAGAAGCCGCTCCCCACTCTCTGTAAGTTGGACACTATGACTATCCCTAACAAACAGTACTGTGTCTATTTCTTGTTCCAGTTGCCTAATCTGCTGAGACAGGGTGCTTTGCGTGACGGACAGGGCTTTCGCCGCTTCTGAAAAATTCAGAGTCTCTGCAGTTTTAACGAAATACTTAAGTTGTCTTAGTTCCATATTCTAGCCTAAAATTTCTATGACTTAATCATCTACCGTCAATCCATCAGGTCGGGATATTTCTTCAGAAAATCCTTCAATTGTCCGGAATCATCAAACGGGATATTTCCCTTCATTTTTTTCAGCACACGTAATTTCTCAATTGCTGACAAGACGAATGCCAATGCCAAGCAACCCCCAATAATAATTAAAGCTTCCATTTTTTATGTGTTTAAAATTGATGCTGCAAAGGTATCGCCTTTCGCCAAACACAAAAAGGAATGGTCCGTGTTTGTTTCTATTGCCGCAATCGAAATTTCAAATCGTCACAAAAACACGTTAATATAATTAAAATGAGACAGTTTTAATTAAAAAAAACTGTATTTTTGCAAAGTTATAAAGATAGTCATTATATGGAAAATAACCAATTTGATGAAATAGATGAAAAGATTCTGCAAATGTTGGCGAAAGATGGAAGCATACCTTTCCAAGAAGTAGCCCGTGCGTGTGGAGTATCGGGTACAACCATTCATACCCGTGTAAAACGACTCACTTCATTGGGGGTTATCCAAGGTTCAAAATATATCATCAATCCAGCAAAAATCGGTTATGATA
>JAXJVZ010000048.1:0-17691 GCA_036308285.1 Agathobacter sp.
CTAATATACGGCATGCTATGCCTATAAGGAGGATGTCATGAAAAAAAAGAAAATCGTTATTGCATTAGGACACGAGGCACTTGGTACAACATTACCAGAACAGCAGGCTGCAACAAAGCGCACAGCTAAGGCGGTTGCAGATTTTATTAGAGATGATTATCAGGTTATTATTACACATAGTAATGGACCACAGGTTGGAATGATTCATACAGCGATGTCTGAATTCTGCAGGTTATATCCAGAGTATACAGCTACACCTACATCGGTTTGTTCGGCTATGAGTCAGGGATATATTGGATATGATCTTCAGAATGCCATCAGAACAGAGCTTTTAAACAGAGGAATTTACAAGACAGTATCTACAGTTCTTACACAGGTTGTTGTAGATCCGTATGATGAGGCTTTTTATGAGCCTTCTAAGAAAATTGGAAGGGTGATGACAAAGGAAGAGGCTGATGAGGAAGAGAAGAAAGGTAATCATGTAACAGAGGTTTCCGGTGGATACAGAAGAGTAGTTGCAGCACCAAAACCAATTGATATTGTTGAAATCGATGCAATTAAGGCATTGGTTGATGCGGATCAGGTAGTAATAGCCTGTGGAGGCGGCGGAATTCCTGTTTTATCACAGGATAATAATCTTAAGGGAGCAAGTGCTGTAATTGAGAAAGACCTTGCAGCAGGAAAGCTTGCAGAGCTTGTGGATGCGGATATGCTTGTAATTCTTACAAGTGTAGACAAGGTATATCTTAACTATGGAACTGAAGACCAGAAGGGGATTGATTCGATGACAGTTGCAGAGGCTGAGAAATACCTTGAAGAGGGAGAGTTTGAGACAGGAACAATGGCTCCGAAGATTGAAGCTGCAATTAATTTTATTGATGAATCAGCTGTCCGTTCAGTACTTATTACAGAGCTTAATAAGGATGAGGAGCAGATAGTAGGAGGAATGGGAACTCTTATAAAAAAATAAGAAGAAGGTATGAATTATATGGGCGATAAAAAGCTTTGCAAACGAGAAGAAATTACTGCTGAATATAAATGGAAGCTTGAAGATATGTTTGAGTCAGACCAGAAATGGGAATCTGAAGCGGCGCTTGTGGCTGATATGGCAGATGAGATTGCGCAGTATCAGGACCGGCTGGGTGATAGCGCAGCAATACTTCTTGAATTTTTTAACAGAGTCGATGAACTCGAATTTCATTTAGAGAGAGTATATGTATATGCAAACCAGCGGCATCATGAAGATACAACGGTTGCATTGTACCAGGGTTATTCGTCAAAAGCGGCATTGATTGCCAATCAGGTGGCGCAGGCTCTTTCGTTTGCTGATCCGGAGATTCTTAATATTGATGAGAAGAAACTGGATTATTTTTTTAAGTGTCAACCTGGACTTGAAAAATACAGAAGGAAAATCGAAGAGATTTTAAGAACAAAAGAGCATACATTAACGACAGCAGAAGAAAATATATTAGCCGCGGCTGGAGAACTGGCAGGACTTCCGAAGAATATTTTTGATATGTTTAACAACGCTGATTTGAAATTTCCATATTACACTGATGTAGAGGGAAATAAAATCAGAATTACGCATGGTAATTTTATTGATTTTATGTATAACAGCGACCGTAATATTAGAAAATATGTATTTCGGGCTGTGTATGATTCTTATAAGAAATGGGGGAATACCATTTCAGAAACTTATCTTGGCCAGCTAAAGCGTGACAGTTTTTATGCCAGGGTTAGAAAATATGACAGTCCAAGACAGATGTACCTAAGTGGAGGTAATATTCCACAAGAGGTATATGACAATCTGATTGAAGCGGTTCATAAACATTTGCCGGCACTTCACAGATATATGGCGGTAAGAAGAGAAAAACTTGGTGTTGAACATCTGCACATGTATGATATTTATACACCGATAGTAAAGTGTCCTGATAAGAAATACTCCTTCGAAGAAGCAAAACAATTAGTTGAAAAAGCCATGGCTCCGATGGGAGAGGTTTATATTTCAAAGCTTGTAGAAGGAATGAATGGCGGCTGGATAGATGTATATGAGAATGAGAATAAGAGAAGTGGAGCATATTCATGGGGAGCATATGGTACACATCCTTATGTGCTGCTGAATCATCAGGATAATCTGGACAGTGTGTTTACACTTGCTCATGAGATGGGGCATGCCATGCATACTTATTATTCGCAGAAGAGTCAGCCGGTAACATACAGCGATTATAAAATTTTCGTGGCAGAAGTTGCATCGACGTGCAACGAATCATTGTTAATGCATTATCTGTTAGAAAACTGCCAGGATGAAACAGAAAAGGCATATCTGATTAATCATTATCTGGATAGCTTTAGAACCACGTTATTCAGGCAGACAATGTTTGCTGAGTTTGAGCATATTGTACATGAGAAAATATACAGGGGAGAGGTTCTGACCCAGGAGGATATGAACCGTATATATTATGACCTGAATGTTCAGTATTATGGGGAAGAGATGAGAGTCGATCAAGAGATTTCATATGAGTGGATGAGAATACCTCATTTTTATTCTCCATATTATGTATATCAGTATGCGACCGGATATTCGGCAGCAGTTGCTTTTTCAAAGAGAATATTGTCTGAAGGAAAAAGAGCTGTTGAATCGTATATTAATAATTTTTTATGTGGAGGTTCATCAAAGGATCCAATTGAGTTGCTTAAGTCGGCGGGAGTTGACATGGGAAGCGTCGAACCGGTTGATAAAGCTCTTGGCGTTTTTGAAGAATATTTGGACATTTTTATATCACAAACAAAGTAATAACAGGGGGGAATTACTATGGATTTAAAGAGTAGACATCAAATGGAAAAAAATAGGGTAGGATATAGTGCAGCACTATTTCTGACAGTATTTATGATATTAATTGCATTGCTTAATCTTGTTGCAGGAGTAACTATTAGTGGCATTGTAAGAATTATAATATGTGTTCTGATAATTGCATTTAATATAATCACATATAGCAGATATAAGACAGAGGAGCTATATGTTCATTGTTGCTGCTCATCAATGATACTGCTGTATTTTGCCGTTCTTTTTACTTCAAAAACAATGTACATGTATGCAATTATTTTTCCTATTGCTATTCTGGTAATGCTTTTTTCAAATAAGAGACTTATGATTGCAGGAAGTTCAGTTGCAATGATTGGAGTGATAGGCTATGCAGTTTTCTGTTCTGTAAAAGGATATACATCCTCAGCAGAATGTATTGTCAGTGTGATTTTTGGCCTTGTAGTATGCGTAGTTGCATCAAGTACTATTTCAGTTCAGATAAAACATGCCCATGAAAATCTGATGGCGACCAAGGAAGTCTCGGATGCCCAGGTTTCTACTTCAGGAAAAATTATTGGACTTGCAAATGAGCTGAATGAGAAATTTGTCTCTGCCAAATCAGTATCAGAAGCGCTAAATGATGCTGTGACAACAAGTCACAATTCAGTGTGTGAAATTGCTGAGGGAACAAGATTAAATGCAGAAGCACTTGACGGACAGACATCTCAGACGGCTGAGATTCAGGAGAGTATACAGGCTGTTGGTCAGGAGGCCAGCAACATGGAGGAAATATCAACAAAGACGAATGTTACTGTAAATGAAGGGGTCGAACTGATTGAACGACTTAAGGTTCAGGCCTGCGAAGTTGCTAACATCAATACAGAAACTAAGCAGATAACAGAAGAACTTAATACAAGTATTCAGGATGTTCAGGCAATTACAGATACAATTCTTGGTATTTCAAGTCAGACAAACCTTCTTGCACTTAATGCTTCTATCGAAGCTGCAAGAGCAGGTGAGGCTGGAAAAGGATTTGCTGTAGTAGCAGACGAAATTAGAAATCTTGCTGAGGATACAAGAAAAGCAACTGAACAGATTGGACAGATTATTGCAAGACTTACAGAAGATGCAGCAAGAGCAGCAGAAAGTATGACTCATTCTGCTGAAGTTGCAGAGAAGGAAAATATTTTAATTGGTGAGACAGGAGAGAAGCTTGAGGCAATAAAACTGGATACAGATGAGCTTTCCTCAGGTATTGCGCAGGTTAATGATTCAGTTGATCATATTATTCATGCTACTAATGCAATTATGGATAATATCACTAATCTTTCTGCAACTAGTGAAGAGGTTGCAGCTGCATCTGATACAGCAATTTCAATAAGTGACCAGACAATGACTGCGCTAGATGATATGAATAATGTTTTGGAGGAAATTAATAATATTTCAACTACGATGGAATCGGTAGCAAAATAATCAGGGAAAACGGAGAATAAAATGGAACGTATCAAAAGTTTTGAGATTAACCATAACATATTAATGCCGGGTTTTTATATTTCCAGAGTTGACGGAGATATAATAACATACGATATGAGAACCAGAAGACCAAACATGGGAGATTATATGAGCAACTCTGCAATGCATTCAGTTGAGCATATGTTTGCTACATGTGTAAGAAATTCTGAGATATCAGACAATGTGGTTTATTTTGGACCTATGGGATGTCAGACGGGATTTTATCTTGTTGTAAGGAATGAAGAACCCAAAAAGGTATTTGAGATTACAAAACAGCTCTTAAAGCAGATTCTTGAATATGAAGGTCCTGTTTTTGGCGCATCTGCAATTGAATGCGGACATTATGAGAATCTATCTTTGGATGAAGCAAAGATTGAATGTCAGAAGTATCTTGAAGTTCTTGAAGCGCAGACTAATATGGAATTTTCATATCCTAAGGAGGATTAATAAGGATGGTTATAGGTGTAATTGGTGCAATGCAGATGGAGGTCGACGGCCTCAAGGAAGCAATGAGCAGTGCAAAGATAGAAACATATAGTGGAGTTGATTACGTAATCGGTAAGATTGATGGTGTTGACGTTGTTGTAGCAAAGTGTGGAGTAGGAAAAGTTTTTGCTGCTATTTGTGCTGAAGCTATGATTTTAAAATTTGATGTGGATTTAATCATTAACATCGGTGTGGGCGGTACACTTACACGTGATTTGGATGTGCTTGATGTAGCGGTTGCTGATAAAGTAATGCAGCACGATATGGACACTTCTCCACTAGGAGATCCTGTTGGACTTTTGTCAGGAATAGATACAATTTTCCTTCATACAGATTCCAGTGTAACTGCTTTGATTTGCGACTGCTTAAAGAAAAAAGAAATCAAGTATTTGACAGGAACTATTGCAACCGGCGACCAGTTTGTTGAGTCAAAGGAGAAAAAGGACCTCATACGTTCAAGATTCCAGGCAATTGCAGCTGAGATGGAAGGCGGCAGTATCGGACATGTCTGTTTTGTAAATAATATTCCTTTTGCTGTAATCCGTGCTATTTCGGATGGCGAAGGCGGTGCAGTTGATTATCAGACATTTGCTTCTAAGGCGGCTGAACAGGCGATAGAGGTTATTCTTGAATTTATTTCAAGGGCAGATGAGATTAAATTGCCAAATGCATAGGTGATGCTCTGAATAGTTACTCATAATTTTATATACATCTGAATAAGATGTGATATGGGAAATTATAGAGAATATTTGTATGAGCAGAATAATAAAATGAATAAGAAACAAAAGAAGAGTCATCACAGAGGTTTAATAGTCATTCTTGTGATGACTCTTGCTGTTTATGCAGGAATATCACAGGAAAAATTAAGTTATGAGGAAGTGGAAGATGTAATAAAGAAGGGGGCTGACAAGATTGAAACAATAGCAGTACAGTACACTTCACATAATTTTGGTGGACGAGAACTGCCGATTTACTGTGTAGATACAGAGGAGAAGAAAGTTGCACTGACTTTTGATGCGGCATGGGGAGCAGAGGATTTCGACAGGATAATAGAGATATTGGATAAACATAATGCCAAGGTTACTTTTTTTATGACTGGTGGCTGGGTAGAGGATAATCCGGATTGTGTTAAAACACTTGTGGATAAAGGGCATGATTTAGGTAATCATGGTGAACATCATTACGATATGACAACAATATCCAGGGAGGACATGAAAAAAGAGATAATGGATGTTCACGACAAGGTAAAAGAGCTTACCGGTTATGAAATGAATTTGTTCAGGCCGCCATATGGTGCATATGATAACAATGTGATAAATGTGGCATATGATTGTGATTATTTTCCGATAGAATGGAATGTGGATTCTTTAGACTGGAAGGATTATGGCGTAGATTCTATTATTAGAACTGTTACTGAACACAAGGATCTGGGGCCGGGTTCGATTATTCTGTGTCATAATGGGGCAAAATATACTGCAGATGCATTGGACCAACTTCTGACAAAGATAGAGGAAGACGGGTATGAGCTTGTTCCGGTATCTGAGCTTATTATGAAAAAAGATTATCATATGGATGTGACAGGAAAGCAGATTGCAGACTGACAAAGGGTTGTAAACAAAATATGGTTATGATAAAATTATAACAATTGAGGAACGAAAAGAAATGGAGATGAATATAAATGACAGAGGCAGGTTTTTTATTTTGGTTTTTCATATTGATATTACTTGTTATAGTAGTAACAGTCGTAGCCGTAGTAGCATCGGTAGTTACATCGGTTGCAGCGATAACAGATGAAGAAGACGAAGCAGAGGAAGAGGGAACCATATAGGTTCTCTCTTTTTTACTATAAGTAGAAAGCTATACTTTCAGACTTCTTGTTTTATAAAATATCAATAAACAATTAAATATATGCCTTGAAAGTTGATTTTTTGTGTATATAATAAAAACAGCTTTTGAATGAAAATAAACCAGGAGGAAAACAAATGTTTTCAAAATATAGTGTTAAGAAACCATATACGGTGTTAGTTGGAGTGGTTCTTGTTATTGTCTTAAGCGTGGTTTCGCTTATGAAAATGACAACTGACCTGTTGCCAGATATGAGTTTCCAGTATGCTCTTATCATTACGACAGATATTGGAGCAAGTCCGGAAGAGGTTGAATCGGATGTGACAGCTCCGATTGAGGCTGCAATCGCGACGACCTCCAATATAAAAAATGTAGGTTCGATTTCGTATAACAGTTATTCAATTGTAACCTGTGAATATGAGCAGAACGCAAATATGGATTCTGTAGTTATTGAAATTCAGCAGGAACTGGATAAGTTAAAGGCGGGATGGAGTGATAGTGTAGGCTCTCCTGTCATCATGAAGATAAATCCAGATATGCTTCCTATACTTATGGCGGCAGTAGACGTAAAAGGATTAGACCGTTCAGAACTTGCAGACTATGTAGATAATGAACTTATTCCACAGATTGAAAGTATTGAAGGTGTGGCTTCGGTATCTGCAACAGGAAAGATAAAAGAAAGTGTTCAGGTAACTCTTAACCAGAAAAAGATTGATGCACTAAATGAGAAAATTCAGGGGACAATCAATAAAAAGTTTGATGAAGCACAGGCTGAGATTGATAGTGGGGCTTCACAGATAGAACAGGGACAGGCCCAGATGAATAGTGCATCTGCACAGCTTGCACAGACTGGGACTACAGTGACTGACCTTATTAATAAAAAAGGTGAGCTTGCAAAGACAAAAGATGATTTAGAGAAAAAATACCAAGAGCTTAAAGAACAGCAGACAAGCCTTACTCTTATTTCTACAATGATTAATTCGTTTGTCCAGTTGGATTCAAAGCTTCAGCCGGATTTTTCAGCTAATAACAATATAGATAATACCCAGCTTGTTGAAATGCTTAAGGGATATGGGATTACAGAAGAACAGATTCAGGCTATAATTTCCGGTCTTGAGAACGAGACTTCTAAGGTGGAAGCTGGCTTAAATGACGCATATGAAGAGGTAAATAACAAAATGTTATCTCAGCTTTTTGGAAGTCTTGGAGAGCTGGGAATTAAGATAGAGTCAAAAGAGGATCTCGTAGCTGCTTCTAAGCAGATTAATGAACTACTTGTTCAGGTTAATACAGGACTTGCGACTATGGAAGATGGACTTGCACAGCTTGACGCAGGTGAGATATCTATAAGTGATGCACTTGATACCATTAACAGCAGCGTTGCCATCGCAGCTGTACAGATGGGACCGGGAGCTGCACAGCTTGCAGTAGCGGCTTCAGCACTTGAATCTGCACAGGGAACTTTGGATTCTGCAAAACAGGAGGCACTTAGTTCGGCAGACGCAAATGCAATTTTGTCTGTTGATACTTTATCGGGGATTCTCGTAGCACAGAACTTCAGCATGCCCGCAGGCTATGTCGATTCTGGCGAGGAGGAAAAATATTTAGTTAAAGTAGGAGACTCAGTTAATACTGTTGAGGAGTTAGAAGAGCTTGTCCTCATTGATATGGGAATGGATGAGGTCGGAACTATCAGATTATCAGATGTTGCAGACATTGAAATGATAGATAATGCAGGAGAATCATATGCTGTAGTAAATGGTAATCCGGGTGTTATTCTTTCCATGGAAAAACAGACTGGTTACTCAACCGGAGAAGTTACAGACCGAATACTTGATAAATTCAAATTATTAGAAAAAGAGAATAAAGACCTTACACTTGCAACACTTATGGATCAGGGTGTGTATATTGACATTGTAATCGATAGTGTAGTGCAGAATATGATAATAGGTGCAATTCTTGCCATAATTGTACTTTTCATATTCTTAAAAGACTTTAAGCCAACACTTGTAATCGCATGTTCAATACCTCTTTCTGTTGTTACAGCGATTGTACTTATGTACTTTACAGGAATTAGCTTAAACATTATTTCAATGTCAGGACTCGTGCTTGGAATAGGAATGCTTGTAGATAACTCAATTGTAGTAATCGAGAATATCTATCGATTAAGAGGCGAGGGATACTCGGTAAAGAAAGCTGCTGTAGAAGGTTCAAAGCAGGTGACCGGAGCAATTTTTGCATCGACTCTTACCACAGTAAGTGTATATGCACCAATTATTTTCACAGAGGGAATAACAAGACAGTTATTTGTGGATTTAGCACTTACAATCGCGTTTACACTGTCGGCAAGCTTATTTGTAGCAATTACATTTGTACCGGCAGTTTCTTCGGCAATACTGAAGAAAACCAAGAAAGTAAAGACACCATGGTTCGATAGCTTCAAAGAATGGTACGCAAAAATTCTTAAAGTATGTCTGAAATATAAAATCGTAGTATTTATTGTTTCAGTAGCTTTACTTGCAGGAAGTGCAATCCTTTGTGTATCCAGAGGAATGGGATTTATGAACATGGAAATGGTTACAAATCAGATATCTGTAACTATTTCTGCAAAAGAGGATCAAAAGCTTTCTTTTGAAGAACTTACATCATTTTCAGATGAAGTAATTGACAGAATATCAGATATAAAAGGTATTGAAACTATCGGTGCCACAGCGGGAGGAAGTGCAACATCAAGCCTTATGAGCGGTGGCAGCGATTCTGTAAGCATGTATATTATTATGGATATGGACAGCGGTGTTAAGGCTTCTGAAATTACAGATGAGATTAAGAAGAGAACAGAAGACCTTGATTGTAAAATCAAGGCTGATTCATCATCTATGGACTATACAGCTATGTTTGGACAGGGCGTTTCTGTTCAGATAAAAGGACGTGATATAGACAAGCTTCAGGAACTGGCAAAGCAGGTTGCGGGAGTGCTTGAAGATACAAAGGGTATAGAGAATGTAAAGGATGGTCTCGATGATGCAACACCTGAGCTTAGAATTTCAGTAGATAAAGAGAAGGCTGCAAAAAAAGGACAGACTGTTGCGCAGGTATTCCAGATTGTATATCAGAAGATGGCAACGGAAAAGAGTGCCACAACTGTTAGAACCGATATCAAAGATTATGATGTCTTCATACAGACTGAGGAACAGGAGGAAGTCTCAGTTGATGACATTAAGAACCTTACTTTTACATATACAGATAAAGAGGGTAATTCAGAGGAGGTGGCTCTTACAGATATAGCAACAATCGAAGAGGCGAGTACACTTAGTACAATCAGCAGAGATGCACAGACAAGATACCTTACAGTATCGGGCAGTGTAGACAAGGATCATAATGTAACCTTATTAAGCGATGATATCAAAAAGAAAATAGCAAAGTTAGACATCCCGGAAGGCTATACAGTAGAGATGAAGGGTGAAGACGAGACAATTAACGAAGCGATGGGACAGCTTGTACTGATGCTCCTTCTTGCAGTAATCTTTATTTACCTGATAATGGTAGCGCAGTTCCAGTCATTGCTTTCACCATTTATCATCATGTTCTGTATCCCACTTGCATTTACAGGCGGCTTTATTGCTCTGTTTATTACAGGTGTAGAGCTTGATGTAATATCAATGCTTGGCTTTATCATGTTAGCCGGATTAATAGTAAACAACGGTATCGTATTAATAGACTACATCAACCAGGCAAGACGTGAAGGAATGAGTAAAATAGACGCAATCGTAGACGCAGGAAAGACCAGGGTAAGACCAATCCTGATGACAGCCCTCACAACAATACTTGCCATGTCAACATCAGCAGTAGGCCTTGGAGAAGGCTCAGAGATGATGAAACCAATGGCAATAGCAATAATTGGAGGACTAATCTACGGAACAATCCTTACACTTATTGTAATTCCGTGTCTATACGACGCATTTAACAAAGAGAAAAATATGGTAGAGGAAGAGTTGTAAGAAAATTGTTTAAATATTTCAAATATTACAAGCAATGTAATAACTCTTAAGTAAACCTTAACTTTCCTTAAGAATACCAACAAACCACCAGAAATTGTAATTCCTATGTTACAATAACTCTGGTGGTTTTTTGCAGGAACGCAGTAGAGTTCCTGCACGCGATTATCCCCCACAAACCGCGCTATAGGTCTATAAATACACTACCCTTCGGAATTTCCCGTCAGTTCCCTTGGGTGGCATACACGCATAAGCATGCAGACCGTAAAACAACGTCGGCACTTAATGAGCACGATGCGAAGCAGCGCGCGAATTTAGTACCGCTACGTTGTGCCTCGAGCGAGAGCGTGTCTGCAAGCTTATGCGTGTATGCCACCCAAGGAAACTGACGGGAAATTCCGAAGCCAATACCCAAAAGGAGAGAGTAAATATGAAAAAGTTGAAGAAAGTGTTGAAGTCGAAAGGATTCAGAATTACTGCAATAATTGTGGCAATAATTTTGGTAATTGTCATTCTTATAGGCAGAGCAGTCAGCAAATTTGGAGAAGCCATGGATATGGCAATGAACATGGTATCAGTAGTTGAAGTGGAAAAGCACGACCTCTCTGATACAATTGCAATGAGCGGAACAGCAGTAGGAATAAGCCAGACAAATATCAATTCAAGCGCAGTGGCAGAGTTTACAGCAGTTAACGTAGCAGTTGGCGATTATGTAAATGAAGGAGATGTGATATGTACTCTTGATTCTACAGAAATCTCAAGACAGATCGAACAGGTCCAGAAAGCAATTGATAACCAGAAGAATATCGATGCTATGACAAGCAGGCAGAACCAGACAATGCTTTCAAATGCCCAGGCAGATTTAGACAGCAGTCTTTCCAGTGCACAATCTGTTATTAACAGAGCAACGAATCAGTATAATGAGGCCAACGCCCAGCTTAAGGCAGACGAGAATGCATTGGCTGCCCTTGATATAAACGCAGAAGATTATGAGATGATGAAGTCTTCATATAATGAGAAAATCGCAGCAGATAAGCAGGCTGTGGCAGCAGCATCAGAGGCGGTAGAGGATGCAAAGTCAGCATATAACCAGACTAAGACAGCAGGAGAAAGAGCAGTAGAGGATGCAAAGAATTCCATCGAGATGGCATCCTACCAGACAACAGACTCTGATTCCCAGACTACTTTGGATAATCTTAATAAGCAACTGGAGGACTGTACAGTAAAAGCTCCGGCTTCAGGAGTTGTAACCGCTGTAAATGTCAAGGTTGGTGACACAAACACTCCGGGTGCAGCAATCGTTACAATTGAGGACACTAGCAGTTTTAAGATTACAGTATCTGTTGATGAATCAGATATCAATAAGCTTGAAGAAGGAATGAAGGCGACAGTAACAACAACTGCAACAGGAGACGAACAGATTGAGGGAACTGTATCAAGAGTTGTAAAGGTGAAAGGAACATCAACACCTGAAGGAGCTGATACAGGATATACAGTAGAGGTTACAATTTCAAATCCAAATGTGCTTATCGGAATGACTGCAAAGGTAAAGATTGTAATTGCTGACAGAGGCGTACAGTTAGCAGTTCCATACGATAGTATAAGATATGATGATAATGATAAGCCATATGTCCTTTTATCAAAGGATAGTAAGGAAGAAGAGGGAAAGAGCGTAGCAACAAGATGTGATGTAGAGCTTGGAGAAGAAGTTGATTACTATACAGAGATAAAGAGTGGTCTGAAAGAGGGCGACAAGATTGTATACGATGAAACAATTGAAGCTGGAGACACATTTGTCTCAGATCAGTTCTTTACAGAACAGTTTGATACAGAAAGTCTGGAGGAGTAAGCGTGAGTAGTCCGGTTATTAAAATGAATAATATAATAAAACGTTATTATATTGGAAAGCCAAATGAACTTCAGATATTAAATGGAATTAGTCTTGAAGTTAATCAGGGAGAATTTGTATCTATTGTAGGAGAATCGGGTTCAGGAAAAAGTACGCTCATGAACATAATAGGAGTGTTAGACCGCCAGACAGAAGGCGAATATTTCCTTGAGGGTCACGATGTAAATCAGTTATCTGATGATGTTCGAAGTCGTGTGCGAAATCAGAGAATAGGCTTTGTGTTCCAGAATTTTAATCTTCTCCCAAGAGCAAATGCCCTGAAAAATGTAATGATACCACTTATGTATAGTGATAAGAGGGTAAAGGAACAAAAGGAAAGAGCAAGAGAAATGCTCAAAATGGTTGGAATGGAAGACCGTGCCAGTCATAGGCCAAATGAGCTTTCAGGAGGACAGAAGCAGAGGGTTGCAATTGCAAGAGCAATGATAAATGATCCTGCAATTATCCTGGCTGATGAACCCACAGGAGCACTTGACAGTAAGACTGGTCATATGGTAATGGACCTTTTTCATAAGCTTCATGAGGAACAGGGTAAAACTATTGTCCTAATTACACATTCCAATGAACTAGCCGCAGAAACACAGCGTATAGTAAAGATAAGCGATGGCTCAATCGTAAGTGACAATGCAAATAAAACAAATGGTGGAATTATTCTCCCAAATAATGAAGTTGAGATGGGAGGTGCCGTATAATGCTGATAGAAAACATAAAAGAGGCTTTTGCCAGCATAATAAGTAACAAAATGCGTTCTGTGCTTACGATGCTTGGAATTATTATTGGAATAAGCTCAGTAATACTTATTACTACAATCGGAAGTTCTATCCGGAGCACATTGAATGCCACCCTTAACTCACTTGGCGGAAACAGTATTTCAGTATATTTAGAGCCAATTTATCCGGAAACTGATGAAGAATGGGATACCTTTGAGGTGCCGGAAATGAAGGAAGAGGACTATATATCCCAGGAAATGATAGATGGACTTGTCGAAGAATATCCGGATGAAATACAGGGTGTTGTTGCATCAAATTATCTGTGTGATGGAAAAATCAAGCAAAGTAGTGAGAAGTACGCAAATGTTTCGGTGATGGGAGTTACAGCTGAGTATCTCAAACAGATAAAGCTTAAAATGCTAAGCGGAAGAAATATTACCCAGAAAGACTGTGATAAAGCAAAGGGTGTAGCAATAATCTGTGACACAATGGCAGAGTATTACTTTGAGGATGAAGATCCTATTGGACAGACGATTTCCGTGGAGGCGTCTGATGGAATGGTTCATAATCTGGTTGTTGTTGGTGTATATGAATATAATGCAGCACTTTTTGGAAAAGTTGATACAACAGTTCCTAAAAAAGACAGGATTACCAATGTTTTTATCCCATATCTTACAAGCTTTAAAATGTCCGGGAATGAAAAGGCAGGATATGAATATTTTGATTTATTATTGACTAATACCGCAGATTCAACTATGGCAGGAATGCATATTGAAGAGTATTTAAATGAATTTTACAAGGATAATAAGAATTTTCATATAACAACCTTTAATATGTCATCAAGCCTTGCTGTTATAGATACAGTACTTAATGTTATTACAGTGGCAATATCTGGAATTGCAGCAATATCCTTGATTGTTGGTGGAGTTGGTGTTATGAATATAATGCTTGTATCAATAACGGAGAGAACCAGGGAGATTGGTGTGCGTATGGCACTTGGTGCAAAAAGAAAAACAATACGAACACAGTTCGTAATTGAAGCAATCGTACTCTGTCTGATAGGTGGAGTTATCGGAATAATTCTAGGTCTTTTAGGAGGAATGGCATTAGGCTCTGTGGCCGCAAATGTTATTACAAGCAGTTATGCAGAATATTCTGATTATATTGTTATTTCAGTTCATCCATCTGCGACAGCAATTATCCTTTCGGTAGTATTTTCAATGCTTACGGGTGTATTCTTTGGATTCTATCCAGCCAACAAAGCATCAAAAATGGAAGTAATTGACGCATTAAGATACGAATAGTGCGTTGACAACCTTTAGACGTAGTGATATTATTAACCTAATACAAAATTTAAATCAGATAGAGGTTGCGCGAAGTAAGAGTACTTTGTTGGATGTTGCAGAACAGAAGAAGATGAAGGAAAGGATTAGCGCCGAAAGATTTAAGAGAATCTGCACTCTTTTTTCTTGGGCTTAAGGTGAATAATTTTAAGACTGTCATCGCAAGATGGAGGGCTATCATTTATGTGCAAACATTAAGACCAGCTCTTTGGGCTGGTTTTTTTATGCAAAGCGTGAATGGAAACTTTTATTTGGATTTAATCAATATAATTTTGACAGGAGGATTTTATTAATGGCTATTTTTAAGGGTGCAGGTGTTGCAATAGTTACACCTATGAAGGATAACGAAGAGATTAATTACGAAAAGCTCGAAGAACTCATCAATATTCAGATTGATGAAGGTACAGATGCAATTATTATTGCCGGAACTACCGGTGAAAGCGCATGTCTTTCAATGGAAGAGCATGCAGATGTAATCAAGGCTGCAATTGACTTTACAAAGAAGAGAGTTCCGGTTATCGCAGGAACAGGCTCTAACTGTACTAAGACAGCAATCCAGCTTTCAAAGGAAGCCGAAGAGGCAGGAGCTGATGGACTTCTTATCGTAACACCATACTACAATAAGGCAACTCAGGGTGGACTAGTAAGTCACTACTCACAGATTGCTGAGAATACAAAGTGCCCAATCATCATGTACAACGTACCTGGAAGAACAGGATGTAATCTTCTTCCGGAGACTGTTGCTACACTTTTTGATAAGTATGATAATATTGTTGGTCTTAAGGAAGCAACAGGAAACATGGCACAGGCATCTAAGACAATGTACCTTACAGACGGAAAGCTTGATCTTTACTCAGGAGAAGACGGACTTGTGCTTCCACTTATGTCAATCGGTGCGGTTGGTGTAATCTCTGTATGGAGTAACATTGCTCCTGCAAAGGTGCATGCACTTTGCGACAGCTTTTTCAAGGGCGATATCGAGACAGCAAGACAGCTTCAGAAGGAGGCATTACCATTAGTTGATGCATTATTCTCAGAGGTAAATCCAATCCCTGTAAAGAAAGCATTAAATCTTATGGGACTTGAGGTTGGACCACTTAGAAGTCCGATGACAGAGATGACAGAGGCTAATGCAGCAAAGCTTGCCGAAGTTATGAGAGCATACGGATTGAAGTTAGCTTAATTTCTTCTGGTTGGAGAAGGCTCCCACTTCTTTAAGTGGTGAATACGAAATAATTATACGCATAGTAATATTTAGCAGATATTACTATGCGTTTTTTCTTTGTATTTGAGGGTAAAATATAGTATAATAGACTCTGTATAAATATTGTTTAATATGCAGACATTATGTTCTGTGAACAGATAGAAGGAGACTAACGATGACAAAGGTTATAATGAACGGTTGCAATGGTAAAATGGGCCAGTGTATTACAGGAATCTGTAGAGAAGATGAGAATGTAGAGATTGTTGCAGGAATCGATACATATGATGGAATTAAGAATGATTATCCTGTTTTTAAGAGTCTTGCAGAATGTGATGTAGAGGCAGATGTAATTATAGATTTTTCAACTGCAAAGGCTGTAGATGCTTTGCTTGATTACTGTGAAGCTAAGAAGGTTCCTGTAGTTTTATGTACAACAGGTCTTTCGGACGAGCAGCTTGGCAGGGTAAATGAGGTTTGTAAAAATGTTGCAGTACTTAAATCTGCAAATATGTCACTTGGAATTAATACACTTATTGAGCTTCTTAAGAAGGCTGCACTTGTTTTTGCACCAGCCGGATATGATATGGAAATCGTAGAGAAGCATCACAATCTAAAGCTTGATGCTCCAAGTGGTACAGCAATCGCGCTTGCTGATTCTATGAATGAGGCACTTGATAATGCATATGAGTACAAGTATGACAGAAGTCAGGAGAGAAAACAGAGAGATAAGATGGAAATCGGAATATCTGCAGTAAGAGGTGGAAATATTGTAGGAGAGCATGAGGTCTTCTTCTGCGGACAGGATGAGGTGATTGAATTCAAGCACACTGCATACTCGAAGGCGGTATTTGCAAAGGGAGCTGTTGAAGCTGCAAAGTTCTTAGCAGGAAAGCCGGAAGGAATGTATGATATGGCAGATGTAATCGCAGCAAAATAGTATTTGGAGGTATATATGTCAATTTTAATTAAAGGTGGAAGAATTATTAATCCGGCAACAGATATGGACATGGTTGCTGACCTTCTCATAGAAGACGATAAGGTTGCAAGAATAGATTCAGATATTGATGTGGCTGCAGATGAGACAATAGATGCAAACGGCTGCTATGTAATGCCGGGATTTGTAGATTTACATGTTCACTTCAGAGATCCGGGTCTTGAGTACAAGGAGGATATCTACACAGGAATGAAGGCTGCGGCACATGGTGGATATACATCAGTTCTATGTATGCCTAATACCAAGCCGGTTGTGGACAACCCTGATGTGGTTAATTATGTATATAACAAGGCTAAGGCAGGAAATTGTATTAATGTATTCCAGGTTGGTGCTGTTACAAAAGGCCAGCAGGGAAAAGAGCTTGCCGATATCGAAGGAATGGTCAAGGCAGGAATTCCTGCAATAAGTGAAGATGGTAAATCCGTAATGGATTCATACTTATACAAGGAAGGAATGAGAGAGGCTGCAAGACTTGGAATTCCAGTACTTGCACACTGTGAGGATATCAACCTTGTTCATGGTGGAGTTATGAATCAGGATGCACGTTCGGAAGAACTTGGAATGCCTGGTATTTCAAATTCGGTAGAGGACGTTATCGTGGCAAGAGATATCCTTCTTGCAAAGGATTTAGGGGCACAGCTTCACCTTTGTCATTGCTCTACAGCAGATTCGGTAAGAATGGTAAGAGAGGCAAAGGAAGGCGGAGTAAATGTATCTGCAGAGGTTTGTCCACACCACTTCATTCTTACATCTGATGATATAAAGACAAGAGAAGACGGACTTGGAGTTGACAGTAATTACAAGATGAATCCACCACTTAGAACAGCAAAGGATGTTGAGGCATTAAGGTGTGGACTCAGAGATGGTGTTATGGAAGTAATATCTACAGA
>JAXJVZ010000049.1:0-7614 GCA_036308285.1 Agathobacter sp.
AAGCAAAAAGGTCTTCCACGTTCAATCCTCATGATGATGCTTAACGACAAGGACACAGGGGCACCACTTGCACTTATGTCAGCAAATCTCTTAAGTGCTTACAGGACAGGAGCACTCCCGGGAGTTGGAGCAAAATATCTTGCAAGAAAAGACTCAAAAGTAGTTTCCATCATCGGACCAGGAGTAATGGGCAAAACATCCCTTGCCGCATTCATGAGTGTCTGTCCTAATATCGACACAGTAAAAATCAAAGGTCGTGGACAAAAATCAATTGATTCATTTGTAGAATATGTAAAAGAGGAATATCCACAGATAAAAGACATTATTGTCTGCGAGACGATGGAAGAAGCTATAAAGGATAGTGACATCGTAAGCACAACAACCTGCGTAGGCGATAAGGAAGCATTATTCCCTTACATAGATGAGGCATGGATAAAGGAAGGTGCACTGATTTGTATGCCATCAGCAGCAAGATTTGATGAACATTTTTATCTGGATAAGGACACAAAACTTGTAGTAGACAATTACAAACTTTACGAGGCATGGGCTGAAGAATATCCATATCCAAGCTACGACCCAGTCCAGATAGTAGGCTGCAAATTTATGGATCTTTTACATGACAAGAAAATCACCAGAGAAGAAATAATTGATATCACAGACGTTATAACAGGAAAGCTCCAAGGCAGAGACAACGATAAGCAAAGAATAATTTATTCTGTCGGTGGAATGCCGGTAGAAGATATTGCATGGGGGGAAACAGTTTATAAAAAAGCCTTAGAGCTTGGAATCGGAATCAAGCTTCCGCTTTGGGATGAGCCCGAGCTTCATTAGGGCATAATGTCGTGATATCTCTTAATAAGGGGATTATCTATGATGAAAGAAAACACAATTATAAATCCACATCAGCCATACATAGAATTGGGAGTAGACCAGCTTAATAAGCTAGACTGTTCTAAGCTTGGAATCTCACATTTTTATGAGTTTTCGCTAGCACAGGGAAGACCTCATGAAGTAAAAGCCGTACCGGACGGAAGTATTGATTTACTTTTTAACATAGGAAATGATAAGGTTACGACCTACATTAGTGGAACGGTTTTTGGAGTAAAAGCATGGGAGCTCGGTGATGCTGACAGGTGTTTTGGCGTACGATTTCAGCCCGGGCAGGGAGTTTTGCCCAAAGAACTATCGATGGATATGCTCGTAAACGATGACATAGAAATTGATGGCAACATATTTGGGGAAAATCTGACGGAAAAAATAGCCATGGCAGAGGATATAACAAAGAGAAGTGAGATATTCAGAGAAGCATATGAGAAGCTGATATACAGCAGAACGATTTTTTCGGATAAAGAAAAAATAAATGAATATCTTGTAAGCAGAATTACCCGTTCAAGAGGTAATGTCAATATGAACGAGCTTGAGGATGAGACAAATTATTCGGCATGTTATTTAAGAAGAGTGTTTAAGAATTATCATAGTATATCTCCCAAACAGTTCTCGCAGTATGTAAGATTTCAGACTCTTTTGGATAAGATGAAAAACTCTGATATGCGATACGATGAGCTGGCACTTGAATGTGGATATTACGATGAAGCCCACATGATGAAGGAATTTAAAAATTATGCAGGAATGACATTGGAGCAATACAGAAAGCTGAATAAGACACAACAAAATGTCTTGTAAAATGACTGGTTACTATAAACAAATAAATTATTGAATATAGAAATTAAAAGAGAGGAAATGCATATGAGTGGAATATCAAAAATCGAAGTAATTACAGGAATGTCAAAGCTTACAAATCTTATTCAGGAGCTTAGCAAGGTCGGAGTAAGAGGCGTTACAGTAATGCAGGTACTTGGCTGCGGTGTGGAAATGGGAACACAGGAGTACGAGATAGAAATTAACGAAGTGATGGAGTTACTTCCAAAGCAGCAGATTAATATTGTGGTGGAGAAAGATAAGGTAGACAAAATACTTGATATTATAAAGAAAGAACTCTACACAGGTCATATCGGTGATGGAAAAATCTTTGTCTATGATATAGACAATGTAATAAGAGTCCGTACAGGTGACGAGGGAGTTGATGCTCTTTAAATATTGCAAAATAAATAAGCCAAGCTTATGACTCAATTTGATTTTATCTCTATTTAGAGAAGACTCCCATTTCTATAAGTGGTGAGTATAGATGATATTTGTCTCAGTGGGGAGTCTCAATCTCCAACTGAGATAAAAGCCTCTGGCGTATTGAAGTCGTTAAGAAAAAAAGGAGTTGTCTATGGATGAAAAGAAATTAGGATTAGGAAATGTAGTATCAGTATCAGTTGGTCTGGTAATAGCAACAAGCTGTCTCGTATCTCTTGGTTCAGGAGCAGGAACACTTGGTGTTACATTCATTTTGGCAATGGCAATCGCGATGCTTCTTAATATGACAACAGTTGCATCATTGTCAGAGCTCAATGCACTTATGCCAAACACAACAGGAGGTCTTGCCCAGTATACATTAGCAGCACTCGGACCATTTCCAACACTTATATCAATGGTTGGAGGATACATAATCTGTAACACAATGTCATGTGGTGTAGAGGCATCTATTTTTTCATTTTCCCTGGCTGATACATTAGGCCTTAATATTCCAAGCTTTGTGTACACATTAATTATGACAGTAGTTATCTTACTTGCTAATCTTCGCGGTGTAGATATGTTTGCAAAGATTCAGGATATCGTAGCATTTTTGCTTGTAGGTTCACTTGTGGCAATGGGATTTATCGGAATGATTGGTATGGGAACCGGAGTAAAAGTAGACCAGCCATATGTCCTTGAGGCAGATTTTAAAAATATTGCAGCAATGACAGCTGTAGCATTCTGGCTTTTTATTGGAGCAGAATATGCAATTCCAATCTCAAAGGAAGTAAAAAATGCCAAAAGAAATGTACCACTTGGAATGATGATTGGTCTGTTTTTGATTTTTATCATGCAATCAGTAATGGTGTTAGGCTTCCACAATTATGTAGAATGGGGCGAGCTTTCAAACTCCGCAGCACCTCATCTGGTATATGGTTTTGCCGTTTTGGGTGATGCAGGTAAAATATGGATGATGCTAGTTGGAGCCCTTGCAGTAATAAGCACTCAGAATTCAACGGTAAATTCACTTGCAGTAATATGTCAGGGAATGGCAAAAATGAACATGCTTCCAAAGATTTTTTCAAAGACAAACAAGCATAATGTACCATGGTTTGGTCAGGTGTTCGTAAGCGTTGCAATACTTGTATTCGGATACTTAAGCGACAGTTCGGCAGACATGATTTCCTTCCTTATTCTTGCAGGCTCAGTATTCTGGATGATTTCATATGTGCTTGCCCATATAGATCTTCTGGTTTTCAGAAAACGTCTTCCAAATGCACCAAGAAACTTCAAGGTGCCGGGCGGAATAGTTTTCCCGCTTATCGGAATAGTTGGAACACTTTATATGATTTTAAATATTTCAAGTGACCCACAGGAGCGCCTTATGATATGGCTTTTGACAGGAGGCTGTTTTATCGTACTTGGAATTTATTCTGCAATCTGGATTAAGGTCAAGATGAAGATGAAAGTATTTAAGAGTGTTCCTCTTGAAAAAGTCATGGCCATGGAAAATGATTTATATTACTACGTACGAAAAAGTAAAGGAATATGGAAATAGGTATGCTAATAGAGACAGGGCATTTGTCAGGGAAAAACCTCTGGCAAATGTCCTGTTATTCTTGCAAAAATGGTAAAAATTGTTTAATATAGAACTCGTGCTGTGTCTAAAACACAGACTACAATCATATATATAGAAATAAGATTAGGAAGTAAGGAAAATGTGGGAGACAATTAATGATTTTTTAGTTAAAGTAGATGATCTTGTCTGGGGAACACCGCTTATGATACTAATTATTGCGGGTGGCATTCTTTTAACCATTAGAATGGGAGTGTTGCAGCTTCGTAAATTACCACTTGCCCTGAAATGGATGGTCAAGAACGAGGATGCTGGTGAAGGAGAGGTTTCATCATTTGGAGCCCTTTGTACAGCCCTTTCAGCAACAATAGGAACGGGAAATATAGTCGGTGTTGCAACAGCAATTGGTGCAGGTGGTCCGGGAGCATTATTCTGGATGATACTTACAGCATTTTTCGGAATGGCAACAAAATATGCAGAGGGTCTTCTGGCAGTAAAGTATCGTGTTATAGATGAAGAAAATCACGCACTGGGCGGACCATTCTATTATATCGAAAGAGGAATGGGGGCAAAATGGAAATGGCTTGCAAAGATATTCGCATTTTTCGGTATCTGTGTCGGTTTATTCGGTATCGGAACATTTTCTCAGGTAAATGGTATTTCCTCTGCAATTATGGGATTTTTTGATCCGGATAATTCATGGACAGTAAATATTCCTGCAATTGGTACATATTCATGGACTGTTGTTATTGCATCACTGGTTCTTAGTGCGTGTGTAGCACTTGTATTAATTGGTGGAATTAAGCGTATTTCCAGTGTGTCACAGGTTGTGGTACCTTTTATGGCAATTATATATGTATTGCTTTGCGTGTTCCTTTTAATCTGCAATTTCAGACAGATTCCGGATGCCTTTATGACAATTGTACATGGAGCGTTTAATCCAAAAGCTGTAACAGGCGGAGTGGTTGGTTCTGTAATTGTAGCTATTCAAAAAGGTGTAGCAAGAGGAATTTTCTCTAATGAGTCTGGTCTTGGTTCTGCTCCAATTGCAGCAGCCGCAGCAAAGACAAAGGAGCCGGTTCGTCAGGGACTTGTATCAATGACAGGAACATTTATTGATACAATCATCATCTGTACAATGACAGGTTTTTCAATTGTACTAACGGGTGCATGGAAGCAGGATGGTTTAGAAGGTGTTCAGGTGACAACATACGCTTTCCAACAGGGACTTCCATTACCAAATCAGATAGTGGCATTTTTGTTAATGCTTTGCCTTGTGTTCTTTGCATTTACAACAATTCTCGGGTGGGATTATTACTCTGAGCGTTGTCTTGAGTATTTGTCGGGCAAGAATGATAAAGCGGTTAAGGTCTACAGATGGTTATACATTTTGGCAGTATTTATAGGACCATACATGACCGTAAAGGCGGTATGGACCATTGCTGATATTTTCAATGGTTTGATGGCGATTCCAAATATGATTGCAATTTTTGCATTAAGTGGTGTAGTTGTAAAAGAAACAAAGGATTTCTTCAAGTAGGGAAGGGGCATTTGGTATAAGGAGTGTCCCTTTGGCAAGTGTGTTATTTTCATTAATATAGAAAACGGCTGAGTGTAATTTTTATAACAACTCAGCCGTTTTTCATGTCTAGACCAAAGGGACGCTCCTTATGCCAAACAATGTTATCTTAATGACATTGTATGCCAAATGCCCCGTCCCTACCGATCACTTGACAACAGTTATAAACTGTTATACACTGTTTATAAATCACATGGGATTTAGGCTTAAGAGGTAAAAACAATGAATATAATTCTTAATAACTCCTCAATGATACCTATTTATGAACAGATTGTTGACCAGGTCAAGAATCAGATAATTGCCGGGATAATCATTGAGAATGAAGCACTTCCATCTGTCAGAGCCCTATCGGCAGAGCTTAAGATAAGTGCACTTACGGTAAAGAAAGCATACGACAGACTCGAAGAAGAGGGCTTTGTAATTACAGTACATGGAAAAGGAACTTTTGTGGCTGCAACAGATAAAAATCTGGCGATAGAAGCTCGAAGAAAAGCAGTCGAGGATGATTTTACAAATGCAATCCAGAAGGCAAAGGCAGTAGGAATGACAGTAGATGAAGTAAGAGAGATAGTAGAGATTATTTTGGAGGATGAGACATGGTAGAGGTTGATAATCTGGTAAAACAGTATGAAGATTTTAGTCTAAATATTTCGCTAAACATACCAGGCGGAGTAATTTCAGGAATAATTGGTAAGAATGGTGCAGGAAAAAGTACATTAATTAAGTCAATACTTGGACTTATTAATCCTACATCAGGCAATGTAAAAGTATTTGGAAAAGAAGTAAATAAGCTTACAACAACAGACAAATACGATATCGGAGTTGCCATGGCTGAATCTGGCTTTAGCATGTATTTAACAGTTAAAGATGTAGCTGCAATACTAAAGAAAATGTATCCTTCTTTTCAAACAGACTTCTTTGCTGACAAATGCAAACAGCTAAGAATTCCTATGAACAAGCAAATCAAGGAGTTTTCAACTGGAATGAAGGCAAAGCTTAGAGTCCTTGTTGCAATAAGCCACGAAGCAAAGCTTCTAATTCTTGATGAGCCAACAGCAGGACTTGACATTGAGGCACGAAACGAAATTCTTGATATGTTAAGAGAATATATGGCAAAGGATGATAGCAGAAGTATTATGATTTCATCTCATATATCTTCAGACCTTGAAGGATTATGTGATGACATCTATCTGATACATGATGGCAGATTATTACTGCATGAGGAAATTGATAACATCATGAGTAACTATGCTCTCGTAAAAGTAAATAAAAATGACTATGAAACCATAGATAAGACATATTTTCTTGCAACAAAGCAGGAAAACTTCGGATATGTCTGCCTGACAAATCAGAAGAGATACTACTTGGAAAATTACCCTAAGGTTGTAGTTGAAAATGGAAATATTGATGAACTCATTCTCATGATGACAGGAGGTAAATAATATGACAGGATTATTAGATAAAGACCTACGACTTATTCTGCAGAGAAAACAGGCAATTATTATGTTTCTTGTAATTGCAGTAATTCTTGGATTTTCAACAAGTGGAATATTCGTTGTACCATACACTTCATTTTGTATTATTATGATTGCGGTTGGAACGATAAGCTATGATGAATTTGATAATGGTTACTCATTCCTTATGACATTGCCTATTACCAAGAAGACATATGTAATAGAGAAATACATTTTATGCACGGCATTGGGAATATTAGCATGGCTGTTTTCAATAGCTGTATGCATTATTCAGTACCAGTATAAACCAGGAACAGAAGTATTATCAGATTTGTTGATGCAGGCAGTTATCGTTCTTCCATTAATTATTGTTCTTATGGATTTTATGATACCGGTACAGATAAAGTTTGGGGCTGAAAAGAGCAGGCTTGCACTTATCGTTGTAATGGGTGCTGTAGGAGTGGCAATTCTTGCATTTAATAAAATTGTGGGAAAAATGGATTTGCCTGTTGATTCTATTGTAGAGAAAATTAGCGGTATTACTGATGTGCAGGCACTTATACTACTTATATTGCTTGCGGTAATTGCAACACTTGTATCTATTTGTGTTAGTTTAAAAATTATAAATAATAAAGAATTTTAAACGAAATATTCCATAAAATATAAGAGTTTATGATAGACAAAAGTTATAACAAGTTATAAAATAGTTTTAAAGTTATAACAAAATATAACAAGTTATAAATCAATTTAAAAGTTATAACAAATTATAAAACTTATGGGAGTTATTATTGTATGGCAGACAACATTTTTCGTCAGGATGAAAATCCATATACATTACAGTTTAGTTTTATACCACCTCAATATATCACAAGACAGAATCTGAC
>JAXJVZ010000050.1:0-1623 GCA_036308285.1 Agathobacter sp.
CCGTAAATGCAACAATCGAGTCACTATTAAATAATAGCTTAGAGCTGATAAAGAAAACTAAATATAATAATGCCGATATAGCGATATTCCTCCGTGTTAACAGAGCAGTAATCTTAATATCATTCCTTTGGATACAATATCCACAATAGAAGAATATAAAATAATATGCTGCAGAAGCCAATCTTAATGGCAGTGGAACAATGCTACAAATTGTCGCAAATAATGCTAATCATTAGTGTCCGGAGAAAAAATCTCCAATAGTGTTTAACAATTTAAATTTTAGGAAGTTACAAGACAAAAATTATTTTTCGATTAGAACTCGTAAGTTTGCGGAACGGCATTAGAGCCAGTTCTTGCAGACCATGAATAAAGGCAAAACAATCTTCGCGCAACTTATGTCTCTCTTCACCGAGTATGAATTCAGCAAGTGCGTCAAACGATATAACGGTGACAGACATTCTATAAAGTTCAATTGCCGAGATCAGTTTCTGGTAATGAGCTTTGCACAGTTCACTAATCGCAGTGGCTTGAGAGATATTGAGACTACTCTTGATCTTTGTTCGCAGGACTTGTATAGGTCTGGACTTAAGATTATGCCTAAATCTACACTGGCTGAAGCGAACGAGAAAAAGGATTGGCGTATCTATCAGGACTTTGGCTATATCCTGATACAAAAGGCAAAAAAGCTGTACGAAGGAGAAAAACTTAGGATTGACCTTGATGAAATGGTTTGCGCTTTTGACAGCAGCACCATTGAGTTGTGTCTGGCACTGTGTCCATGGGCAACTCTCCATCATGGCAAGGGAGGCTTTAAGATGCACACCCTGATGGACTTGAAAGGATCCATTCCTATATTTATCCGACTTACAGAGGCCTCTATTCATGATTCCAAGGTTATGGATGAAATACCAGTCGTGGCAAATGCCTACTATCTTTTGGATAAAGGCTATGTGAAGTTTGATTCGCTCTATAAGCACTTTCATCAAAACCACGCATGGTTTGTTACCAGAGCCAAGGACAATATGTTGTATACAGTTACCGAGTCTAGAGAAGTTGACACTCAAACGGGACTTATCTCCGATGAGACGATACATCTGACAGGATTTTATACTTCTCAGAAGTATCCTGACAATCTCAGACTTGTTGTGTATGAGGACTTTAGAGACGGAAAGGTCTATCGGTTCCTCACTAACAACTTCTCGATTGACGCAATCACTGTTGCAGAGTTGTATCGAGAAAGATGGCAGATAGAGATCTTCTTCAAGTGGATCAAGCAGCATTTGCATATCAAGACCTTTTACGGCACAACCCGCAATGCTGTCTACACGCAGATATGGATAGCCATTTGTGACTACCTGCTGCTTATCATCGCGAAGAAGCAAAATGGATTGAAGCCAAGCCTTCATACAATCTCAAACTCTATCGGACAAATCCTCTTCAAGAGAGGTGACATCCGAGACTTTTATAACAAACCTGATGAGCCGGTTAATGTTCCGGAGGACGACTCAAACAGGCAACTTACTTTATGGTAAAAATTTCTCCGGACAGCAATGATATTTGATGTGTTATAAATAATGTAGTACTATGGAGTGTAATTCAATCAACCAACGTGTATTATATGTC
>JAXJVZ010000051.1:0-2364 GCA_036308285.1 Agathobacter sp.
TACAAAATACATTAGGAAATAATTTCCCGCCTATGATTCCCATCAGCAGCAAAAACAATGTCATAGCAACTGCAAATTTATTGCTTGCATATAATTTATCTGAAACTATCCACGCCAGCAAAAAAACATCAAACAGCATCCATAAAAACCATAACTGACTGGGCGATGTAGCTAATACATATTGTACAAAAACATCTTTTGTGCTCAAGTCAAAGAAAAACACTGAAAATGGTACAACCCAAAATACAGAAACAAAAATGTAAGGAATAATCAACCTCTGAAACTTATTTTTACAGAAAGGCACAAATTCCGCATATTTACCACGCTCATACCGTAAATAGCAATATAAATATGCCGCTACCAGGGTAAATGCCTGGACATGAAAATAATTCAAACATAAAGCCAGTTCACGCAAAATATCTGAGTTGTACACAGGTGTACCTGTAAACCAGCCTCCCCCACCCCAGAAAAGCATGGCATGATAAATAACCACAGTCAGCATTAATATGGTCTTTACAAAATTACAGTTAACTAAATCATCATTACATCCTGACTGACTGACTGAGCCTAATAAATTCCACAACAGATGTCAACTCCTCGTATAATAAGTTTTGTAAGCAAGATATCCGCCTTGTATACAAAACTTATTTTTCTTTTTACAACTAAATATTTTTCTATGAAATTGGATTTCCTGATGCTACAATAATCAAAGAGATTATGCGGCAAAGGCAACGTCTTTCACTCCTCGCAGCATCTTTGTATGACTGCTTAATTAGCTTGACGCCTGCCTTAATCGTCAAATACTGCTTACACAGGTGTTGCAGCCCTGGGCGAGAGCACTACCAGCAAGCATTACTCTCACAGGTGACTGCTTATTAGCGAGGGTGCAGTCAGCGATTAAGATCAGGATAATCCTTGCCCATCATCCATCACTAGCCGGAAAGGTGGTGTTTACTTTGAAGAAGGCGGATCTTCTTTCTACTCTCTTTGTCGGTATC
Source organism: Agathobacter sp. (assembly GCA_036308285.1). Taxonomy (GTDB): domain Bacteria; phylum Bacillota; class Clostridia; order Lachnospirales; family Lachnospiraceae; genus Roseburia. The sequence continues at coordinate 999 of JAXJVZ010000051.1, forward strand.
GACATCAGCTCAAGGGAAAATGTTGTGGCCATCATGGACTTTGAATCCACTAAGCCAATTGCATCTTTTGCAGTGCCCAATAATGAGCCAGGTGCCGAGAAAATGGCTAAGAAAATATCAGAGTTTTTTACACCTGAAAGTGGTCTTCGTAGACTTGTAATCAGCTTGGAATCTACATCCTTTTATGGAGTGCATATCGCCAATTACTTGTCTACATGCCGCATCCTTATGCCATTTCACACCGAAGTGTACTGTTTAAATCCTAAAAGTATTGCCAACTACAAGAAGTCCTATATTGGGCTTGGCAAAAACGACTACGTTGATGCATTCATCATTGCCGACTTTGCCCGTGTTGGCAGGATTACTACTAAACCATGGCGCGGGTGCCAGTATCTCGCTTTGCAAAGGCTGACACGCCATCGCCTTCATCTGGTCAAAGCCCTTACAAGGGAAAAGACCTACATGCTCTCTAATATATTCCTCAAGTTCAGCGAATTTACCATGCTGGATGCAGAGGAGCAGCCATTCTCCAATGAGTTCGGAGCTACAGCATCTGCGGTTCTTACCGAATTCCTCTCTACTGAAGAGATTGTTGACATGCCTATGGAAAAGCTTGTTGAATTCATCTGCGAGAAAGGCCGCAATAGATTTACAGATCCTCAGAAAACAGCCAATCTCTTGCAGGCAGCTGCAAGAAATTCCTATCGTCTGGATAAGTGTCTGTATGAGCCTCTTACAGTCGCAATCGCCTCATCCTTCACCATGATCTCTACATACAATGCGGAAATCAAGAAGGTTAATAAGGCTATCGAAACAACCATTAAAGGGCTCAATCCAAATGCTTTCCTGTCGCTACAGTCTATCCCTGGCATTGGCCCGGTTATGGCTGCAGGAATCATGGCTGAAATCGGAGACATACACATTTTTAAATCTCAGGAATCGTTAGCCAAGTATGCTGGCCTGGTGTGGCATGAAAACCAATCCGGTCAGTTCAAAGCTGATGATACACCCATGAGCAAGGCCGGTAACTCCTATCTTAGATATTATCTACTGGAAGCGACCAGCCATATTAGAATCCATTGCCCCGAATACGGGGAATATTACTCCAAGAAATACGCTGAGGTGAAAACCCATCAGCATAAACGTGCACTCGCTCTCACAGCTCGTAAAGCCATAAAGTTGATTTTTGGATTGCTGGCCAGGAATCAGCTCTACTCCAGAAACAGAGTAGGCCAAGCATAATATTTACAAACATGCCTTTGGGATTTTTGCTTATAATCCTGAAGGTTTGTTAAGTGCACTTTATTTCAAGAATTTGCTTCAAAAACTTTTGAGAAAACCTGTTGACATATTACCAGGTTGCTAA
>JAXJVZ010000052.1:0-3085 GCA_036308285.1 Agathobacter sp.
CAGGAAACCAAATTTGTCATAAAATTTGAAAAAAAGGGAGGTGAAGGGCAATGAGTACTCTCGTAACCATAGGTATTATGCTATTGGTTTTAGGATTAATACTGGTATTCATTGAAATGCTATTGCCCGGCTTTGGGGCACCAGGAATATCCGGGGGAATTTGTTTGATTATCGGAATAATGCTGGCAGCTAAGAGCGTGGAAGCGGGACTGACCCTTGCCATCATAATTGTTGTGGTAATTGCAGTGATGATGACCAGTGTGGTGCTGTTTTTCCATGCAGGAAGAGATAAATCACCAATTAAATTGCAGGAAAAAGTGGAGCCTGTCGACAATTATTTGAGTGCATCAGATATGAGCTATCTAATAGGGCAAATCGGTATAGTATCAACTGATTTAAGACCGGCAGGAAAATGTGAGATAAATGGTGTTACATTTGATGTCAGGTCAGAGGGCAATTACATAGTCAAAAATAGTAAGGTGAAAATTATTAAAATTCAGGGGAACACATTAATTGTAAAGGAGTGTATGTAAAATGCTTTTAAAGATTATAATTATTTCAGTGGTTGCATTATTTTTATTGTTGTTTTTAATATTTATTCCGGTTGGTTTATGGATATCAGCTGTTGCATCAGGAGTAAAGATTGGAATTTTTAATCTTGTAGGAATGAAGCTTAGACGTGTAAAGCCAGCGATTATTGTTGTAGCATTAATCAAAGCAACCAAAGCTGGCCTTGATTTAAAGGTTAATCAGTTAGAAGCTCATTATCTTGCAGGAGGCAGAGTTGATTCTGTCGTAAATGCACTCATTGCAGCACAAAGAGCTGGTATTTCCTTATCTTTTGAGAAAGCTTCAGCAATTGATCTTGCAGGAAGAGATGTTTTTGAAGCTGTAAAAATGAGCGTTACACCAAAGGTTATTGAGACCGCACAGATATCTGCTGTTGCAAAAGACGGAATAGAACTCATGGTAAAAGCAAGGGTTACAGTCAGAACAAATATTGATCGCTTGATTGGTGGTGCCGGGGAAGATACTATTCTTGCAAGAATTGGAGAGGGAATCGTTACAACCGTAGGTTCAGCGCAGGCTCATAGCCAGGTGCTTGAGAATCCTGATGAGATTTCAAAGTTGATTCTCCAGAAAGGATTAGATGCAGGAACCGCGTTTGAAATTATTTCTATTGATATTGCGGATATTGATATTGGAAGAAACGTTGGAGCACATTTACTAAGTCTTAAGGCAGAAGCGGATAACAAGATTGCACAGGCAAAAGCTGAGGAGAGACGTGCAATGGCGGTTGCATTAGAGCAGGAGATGAAAGCAGATGTAGTTAAAGCTAAGGCGGATGTAGTAAGAGCCGAGTCAGAGGTTCCAAGAGCACTTGCAGAGGCACTGAGGAATGGAAATATCGGAGTAATGGATTACTATGCTATGAAGAATGTTATTGCAGATACAGACATGAAAACAGGAATTCAGAATGCAACTAATGCATATGCAAACAAGCAGGTGTAAACGTATGATAAAAGTAATGGTAGTTGAAGACGAACCGGAAATCAGAAGACTGCTGGTTAAGATGATAGAGAAAAAAGAGGGATTTGAAGTTGTTTGTGAAGCAGATTCTAATATGCAGGCAATCTCGCTTTTTTCGCTAAATCGACCTCAGATAGTATTTGTTGATGTGGACTTAAATGGAGAAAATGGTCTTGAATGCGCGAAGATAATGACAGACATTGATCCAAAGGTAAAGATTATTTTTGCAACGGCACACAGTGAATATATGGCAAATGCTTTTGAGATATATGCTTTTGATTATTTGCTAAAGCCGTTCAAGATGGAGAGAATTATTAAGACATTAACTCGCATTGAAGAAATGATGACGGACGATAATATGCCTTCTGAAAAAAAGGAAGCATTATCTGAAAATGACAGTGATAGACTTTTGGTAAAAGGCAAAGAGCAGATGTTTTTTGTAGATAAAAGGGAAATCATTTTTGTTGAACGGGTAAATGGTGTTACAAACATTATTACTGCAGAAGATGTATATCATAGTTCGGCTTCATTAAGTGACCTGGAGGAGAAACTCAACAATGATTATTTTATGAGATGTCATAAATCTTATATCATTAATATACATAAAATCTGTTCTGTCGAACCTTATGGAAGATGGACATATATAGTGAAGTTTAAGGGCATATCGGAAACTGCTTTGATAACACATGAGAAATATAACGAAATAAAGGATCGTTTTCAGTAAAAAATACCATCCAGACGATACGAGGGTAAGTCTGGATGGTATTTTTCTGAGCAAAGCTCACTCGCATTCCGTATCAAGAACGCAGGAGCGTTTTTGAATTATGAAACAGTAAAAATATTGAGGAGAAAAAGGTTAATATGTATTAATGTTTATTGTATGTACCAAAATTTCTATAATTAGAGAAGGGTATTTCAGTCATTAACATATCTCAAACTGGCTTACGTTTAGGGGGTATAAGCCATTATACCATGTAAGAATCCATAATCTGCTTGAGTTCGTTCGAACAGCTTTCGCATTTTACGATGATATTTGTTGAAAGAAGATACATCATTGACATTATTGAAGCTCCATCAAATACATTTCTGAAGCCTTCTTTTGAGACAAGAACACTAGAGTCATTAGACTCTGCAGCTTGCACAAATTTTTTCATCCCATTGGGATCGGATATATTTAATCGAATATTCATAGTGGCATTCTCCTCATTTCTAATGCGATTTGCTTCGCATTTAGTTTACTAAAATAAAAAAAGAAAGTTATTGCACATATGCACAAATAATTGTATGATTGAACAAAAATATGCCAAAATTTGACATTTTCTGTAAAACGATTATCATATTTGATTTAATAATACTTAAATGTTTTGGAAAAATATAATTCAGATTGTGATAAGGGGAGAGAATATGCAATTAGATGATAAGAAAATTGGAGAAATAATGGAGAATGCGGGCAAGTATAATGGAATGTCGGTATTAACATATAAGAATAAAGAATTAATAGCAAATTACGAACATCAGGAGTTCGCAAAAGATTTTGTCGAAAAGTATCTGGATG
>JAXJVZ010000053.1:0-5584 GCA_036308285.1 Agathobacter sp.
CGCAGTCTCAAGCTCATAGCTTGTGTCCATATCAGCACCACTTCTAAAATGTCTTGCCTCATAGAACTCATTGTAATTTGGGAGATAAGTCTTTGGAACAATTCCTAGAATATCTCCGCCTGCTACTGCTGCCGCCACATTATAAAGATTTCCATTTATATCAAGTGGAAGCCCTACAAAGAAAATACCATCAAGCTTCTTACTATGTTCCGCAATTCGAACAAGCTCCTCTTTTGCTTTATCGATAAGCGTATCCTGCAAAAACAAATCCTGACAAGTATAACCTGTTATACAAAGCTCTGGAAATACCACTACCTTTGCACCTTTTTCGCAGGCCTCATCCATATGCTTTCTGATAAGCGCTCCATTATATGTTGTATCTGCTACCTTAATCTTTGGAGTGACTGCTGCCACCTTAACAAATCCATGCTTCACTTATTTTCTAAGCTCCTTTAATTCATCAATATCAAACTTATATGCACTGTTGCAGAACTGGCATTTTACCTCAATGCTCTCACCATCATTTATGATATCATCTAAATCCTTCCTGCTGATTGTTGCAATTGCCCTGCTTACCTTCTCCTTAGAGCAGTCACAGTTAAATGCTGTATCAATTGTATCTGTAATCTCAAGTCCAAAATCACCTACAATTTCCTCTAGAATCTGCTCTGGACTAAGACCTCTGTCGAGCATCTGTGTCACTGAATCAATCTCCGCAATTCTCTGCTCAAGCTTCTCAATCACATCATCCGGTGTAAATGGCATAAGCTGTAGAATAAATCCACCAGCCTGCTTTACCGAACCATCCTTATCAACAAGAACACCAAGTCCTACTGCTGAAGGAATCTGCTCTGAGGTTGCAAAATAATAAGTTAAATCCTCGGCAATCTCACCTGTCTGAAGCTGACACTGGCCAACATAAGGCTCTTTAAGTCCCATGTCCTTAATTACACTTAAAATACCAAGGTCTAATGCTCCACCTACATCAAGCTTTCCCTGCGAATTGAGTGGAAGGTCAACCTGTGGATTCAGTGCAAATCCTTTTACATTACCATGAGAATCTGCTGTTACTGTCATTCCCTTTGCCGGACCACTACACTGAATCTGAAGAGTAAGTAAATCCTTATCTCCCTTCATCATTGCTCCCATCATTGCTCCAACTGATAAAAGACGACCAAGAGCGGCTGTCATAACAGGTGTTGTATCATGGTCTTTTCTTGCAGTCTCCACGATATCCTTAGAAGTTATTGCAAAAGCACGAATGCTTGCATCTGCCGCCATTGCGCGTACTATATAATCTGACATTTCTATTCCTCCATATCTGCTATATTATCTTTTGTGGATGCTTTTGCCACAATTATTATTTTCTTAATATCCTAAGCAATATCTGTTAATTTATCTTTTGTGGACGCTTTTGCCACAATCGTTATTTTCTCATTATCCAAAGCAGCCGGATTGTCTGTGTACATATCCGTAATCGCAACAATTTCCATACCTGCTTTTTTAACTAAATCTATAATCAAATCAAGAGGATAACTCCTCTGATAATGAGTCTCCTCAAAACGTAAAAATCTCTGTTTACTATCGTTCTCATCCTTTATAAAAAGAGTAAGATAATACTCGTTTATCTGCGAATCCCTATCAAAAAAATTCTCCCAGATAAAGCTTCCCTCTTCCCTGCTTTCTGCAAAGGTATTCTCTGCAAGCAGTGTATTAAATTTATACTCGGTATTAATATCAAAAATAAATGGCGCTTTTGACTCTAAATATTTATCAACATTCTTAAATACCTTTAAAAACTCATCCTCATCCAGGATATAATTAAGGCAGTCACACGCACAGTATGCTCCCTTTATACTTCCATAAAGCTCGAGCTCCCTCATGTCCTGCATCAGATATAAAATATCCTCACAAGTCTCACTTCTTGCAATATCAAGCATGTCCTCAGAAAGATCGACACCTATCATATCATATCCTTTTTGAGCCATAATATTAGTCATCTTCCCTGTTCCACAGCCTAAGTCTAAAATTACACCATCATTAATATTATTCTGTTTGAAAATCTTTTCTATATAATTGCACCAATTCTCATATGGGACATTGTCCATGAACATATCATAGACTTGTGCAAAATTTGTATATGAATCCATTTAATTTACCTGCAAAAATATATTTTCCATGCTCTCTTATACTGTATTATACTAGCAATTTTTATATGGAAAAGCAAGGTTGATTATTCTCCTGTAAACCTTTATACTAGGCATATGATTGATAATTACGAACATTATATAACAAGAAATATTAAAGCCTTTTACAAACGGAGGCTTTTCTCACCAATTGTATATTTGATTATTCTATTTTCCTTGTGGTTCATTTTCCCACTCCGTGATATCTACTCACCGAATATAGCGGATACTTCTAAAACCTTAGAAGCTACTTATAATTCGGGGGATTATTTCGTAAAGAGGGAATATACTAACCTCTACTTTACCGGATACACGAGAACGAATTTCATGGGGACATCAGGCTACTATTACTATACTGTTACACCAAATGGATGTGACATTGTCCTGCTTTCACCTGACACCTGCGAAGAGGGACTTCCAACTATAGAGAAATTAACTGTAACAGGTAGAATAAGAAAAGGTGACGATACCTACAACGCATTAATGGACAAATTGTCTGCTGATTTAAAATGGACTGTAAACGGATTACAGAAGCAGGTTTCTGAATACTACTTTAGTGAACCGGACACACATAAAATTATGACTCGAATCATGTTTATTTTTTACTTTGGTTCGATGATTTATGCTTTTGTATGTCTTATTATGTACACAATATTTATTGATTTTCCATATTTGTCACCAACCTGCCAGAAACTTGCAGCATTTGGTAATGCTCGCAAGATGCTAGAGGAGGCTGAGGAAGAGCTTGCCACATTACCACAGCTTGCCACTGAAGATATGTTTATTACTGAGCATTACTTCATACTTACATCGCCTTATGGCAATGCAGTTGTTCCAATTCAGGAAATACTCTGGATTTACAAATATTCAACACTGCATAAGATATTATGGTATCACTTTAGTATTTCCTACACCTTGTACATATCAGCTAATAAGCATTTGTACATTCATTGTCCTAAAAATACTAAGTCTGACATCGACGGAATTATCGACTATCTTTCAGAAGCAAATCACGATATTCTTGTTGGCTTTAACGAAGAAAACCGACTCAGGGTTCAGGCCATTCAGGGACAGCCATTTCATATTGAAAAATTAGCTGCAATATTAAAAAAGGGATGAGCATTATTTTTTGCTCATCCTCTTTTATTAGTTACTTCTTTATTCTGTTATTGCCTGTATAATTGTTTCTATTATTTCTCTAATAATTATTCTCTAATAATTATTTCTCTAATAAGTCTGCATAGAACTCAGCGTACTTAGTCTCTTTTGACTTGATGTAATCGATAGCAGCTGATGGATGCTGGTTAAGTCTTCCTGTCAGTAAGTATGGAATATCATATCCCCATACAGCCCCAGAATTCTTTACTGGTAACATATGCTCCTCAATAAACTTAAGAACAGGGAATAAATTATATTTTGGATTCTTAAGGAAGCTTAGGAGTAATTCCATTGCACAATTTCCTGCACCTCTTCCCATTCCCATCATTGTAGCATCAAGTAAGCTTACTCCACGAGCAGTTGCCTCGATAGTATTTGCAAATGCAAGCTGTTGATTGTTATGTGCATGCATTCCGATGTACTTACCATATTTCTCTGCAACCTCCATGTACTTGTCTGAAATACTCCTAATCTGCTCTGGATATAATGAACCATAGCTGTCTACAATGTAGATTCCGTCAGCACTACTCTGTCCTACCATCTCAAGAGCCTGATCGATATCAGATTCCTTAGCATTAGAGATTGCCATGATATTACATGTAACCTCATATCCCTTAGCCTTAGCATCCTCAATCATCTCAATAGCTGTTGGCATCTGGTGTACATATGTAGCAACACGAACCATATCGATAACACTATCCTTCTTATCAATAATATCTGTCTTATAATCACAACGTCCTACATCAGCCATGATACTGATTTTCATATCAGAATTGTTATCACCAACGATAGCACGTAAATCTTCCTCTGAACAGAATTTCCACTTACCAAATTTATCTACATCAAAAAGCTCCTTAGAAGCTTTGTAACCAAACTCCATATAATCAACACCGGCCTTAACATTAGCACGGTATAATGCATTTATAAACTCATCTGTAAATTCAAAATTATTTACAAGACCTCCATCACGAATTGTCGCGTCAAGCACTCTGATATCTGAGCGCGCTGTCATTAAATCACCCTTTTGTGACATGTTCTTGTCCTCCTTCTTTTTCAGTTTAAAGCTTTAACGCTTTAAAGCATGAGTATATATTAACATATAATTTAAAAATTGCAAGTAAAACTTTACATTTTTTTCACAGACTTTTATAATTATTGGGTAAAAAAACATAACTGTGTGATATACACATCAGATTTTGGAGGATAACATGATAAATACATTAGGAATTTTGGATATGCCTATTATTGCATTCCTCGGAGTATTATTTGCTTTTGCCTCAACATGCATAGCAATTGCGAAGCTTAATCAATTCCTTCCTAAGGATTTGGGACGACAGTTCGCACATGACGGTACCCTCTCAGCAGGTAAACCAAGAGGAGCCGGAATTATCTTCATCTTTACATTTGTTATTTCTGCATTATTATTTGCTAATCTTAATACTGAAATTGCCATTTATCTTGGCCTTATAGTTGTAGAGATGTTTACAGGTTACTTCGACGATGCTTCTGAGAAGCCATGGGGTGAATACCTTAAAGGATTTTTAGATTTAGTTGTTGCAATTGTTGTTGCTGTTGTATATCTTCACTACAACGGAAGTGATGTGACTCTTGCTGTATTTGATACATCATTTACGATTCCACCAATAGCGTTTGCCATTCTTACAATTATTCTTGTATGGGTTTCAATCAATGTTACAAACTGTAGTGATGGAGTTGATGGACTTTCGGGAACACTTACAATTATTACAATTATGACATTCTTTGTTCTTGACAGTATTCTGGGAATTAGTGATGACTTTAACTACTGCATTTTACTCTTTGCGGTATGTCTTCTTGGATATCTTTGGTACAATGCAACACCTAGTAAGCTTCTTATGGGAGATGCTGGTTCACGTGCGATGGGTATATTTATAGCAATCGTTGCACTTAAGTGCCATAGCCCATTCATCTACATTCTTGCAGCAGCAATGCTTATTATTGATGGTGGTCTTGGACTTATAAAGGTGTCATTAATCAGATTCCTTAAGATACATATTCTTAAGAATACAACAACACCTATTCATGACCATGTTCGCAAGAAGATTGGCTGGTCAAATGCACAGGTTGTATTTAGATTTGCAATTATTCAGATTGTAATTTCACTTGCAACAATTTATCTTGTGTTGATATAGGGATTTGGCTCAAAATTATGATCCCCAAAAAAGGGGGGATTACACAAGTCCAGTGGGGACGGAGTTTTC
>JAXJVZ010000054.1:0-2632 GCA_036308285.1 Agathobacter sp.
AGCAGTATGTGTATCAATAATATATCCTGTATCTTCATAAAGCTTCTTGATAACAGATGCTGTCTCCTGCTCACTTGTGTAATTTCCGTAGAAATCTTTAAGCTGCTCTTTCATCTCAGCTGTAATTTCATATTTTCCTTCAGTTGCCAATGCCTTCATAAGCTCACTGTTCTTAGCTGCATCATTTCCAGCAATTCTATAGATTAATCTCTCAAGATTTGAAGAGATAAGAATATCCATAGATGGAGAATTTGTAAGGATGAAATCTCTGTTCTTATCATATGTACCTGTGCTGAAGAAATCATATAATACCTTGTTCTCGTTTGATGCACAGATTAATTTTGCAATCGGAATACCCATAGTCTTTGCAAAAAATGCTGCAAGGATGTTTCCACAGTTACCTGTTGGAACAACAACGTTAATTGCCTCGTCCTTTGCAATAGCTCCGTTAGCATAAAGCTTAGCATAAGAATATACATAGTATACAATCTGTGGAACAAGACGACCAATGTTAATTGAGTTAGCTGATGAGAACTGGAATCCAGCATCGTTCATCTGCTTTGCAAGCTCCTTATCATTGAACATTGCCTTAACGCCACTCTGAGCCTGGTCAAAGTTACCATTAATTCCAACAACATGTGTATTAGCCCCCTTCTGGGTAACCATCTGCTTCTCCTGAATCGGGCTTACACCATTCTTTGGATAGAATACTACAATCTTTGTTCCTTCAACATCTGCAAATCCTGCTAAAGCAGCCTTACCTGTATCTCCGGACGTAGCTGTAAGAATAACAATATCATTAGTTACATTATTCTTTCTAGCAGAAGTAATAAGTAAATGAGGAAGAATTGAAAGGGCCATATCCTTAAACGCAATAGTTGAGCCATGGAATAACTCAAGATAATATGCACCGTCTGCCTCTACTAATGGTGCGATTTCCGGAGTATCAAACTTGCTGTCATAAGCCTTGTTAATACAGTTCTTTAACTCTTCCTCTGTAAAATCTGATAAGAACTGCTTCATTACTGCATATGCAGTCTCCTGATAAGACATTTTTGCAAGTTCATCAATTGTAACATCAAGTGTAGGAATGCTGTCTGGTACAAATAATCCTCCATCATCAGCAAGTCCTTTTAAAATAGCTTGTGATGCTGTTAACTTAACATCGCCATTTCTTGTGCTTGAATACATAACGCTCATTTCTTTACCTCATTTCTTTAATAAACATATTTTTAATTACTATACCAAAACATGACAAAAAATGCTACAATATATTTCATATTATAGAAAAAATCAAAAGGAGTCCTTATGTTAGCAGGAGCTTATTTAGCCACCCGCAAAGACGGCAGTGTCTATTACCGTTCAAATATTACATACAAAAACAAACATATCAGTCTTGGAAGCTTTGAATCAGAAGAAGCTGCTCATCAGGCTTACCGAGTCGCTACTTCTATATTGAAAAGCCACGACTCTATAGAAGACTCCTTCTATCAGACATACGCTCTGCCTTTTGAGAAAATTGTAACACTCATAAACTTCAGAGATAACAATATGTATATCTCTACTCCAATATATTTAAGAAAAAATTATTTTAGTTACTATCTTAGTATCAATCAGGTTTTAAAATTTGATATCGATGATCTGTTTTACTATTCCAGCCATAAAATCATGCAGCGACAGGGACATTTATTTGTAAATGACTATGGCATGCAGGTTACAATTTTATCACGTTATGGTATTAAAAGTCATGCAGTTTTAGAACGCGACTATATTTTTGTAAATGGAGATTCTACTGATTACCGTTATTCAAATATCCAGATTATAAATCGATATTATGGTGTAAGCAGAATTGAGAAATCCGGAATTCCTTATTACCGCGTTAAAATTCACATCAATGGTAATTATACAATCGGAACCTACCGCGACGAGAACAAGGCTGCTGTGGCTTATAATAAAGCTATTGATCTTGCCCATTCAGCTGGCATAGAAAAAAACTTTCCCGAAAACTACATCGAAGAATATTCTGGTTCTCAATATGCTGATATTTATCGTCAAATTAAAATTTCTCAGAAATATATTGATTATCTAAATAGTTTATCTTAATCTGTATAGCTGTTTTGTTTTTCTTAATTTGTAAAACATAAGAGGGACTCACCAAAATGGTGGTCCCTCAGTTTTATTTCTGGTTGATGTAATTTACCAGACCTTCACAGTCTATAATTTTCTGCATGAATGGTGGGAATGCCTGTCCCTGGAATTTCTGACCAGTTGTGATATCTGTGATAACACCTGTATCGAAATCAACCTCTACTTCATCTCCTGCCGAAATTGCTATAGCTGCTTCAGGACACTCAATAATCGGAAGTCCAATATTGATTGAATTTCTATAAAATATTCTGGCAAATGTCTCAGCAATTACACAACTAACATTAGAAGCCTTGATTGCTAATGGAGCATGCTCTCTTGATGATCCACATCCAAAATTCTTATTAGCTACGATTATATCTCCATCTTTTACGTTATTAACAAAATCCTTATCTATATCTTCCATGCAATGTGTTGCAAGTTCCTTTGGATCAGAAGAATTAAGATATCTTGCAGGAATAATAACGTCTGTATCTACATTATCTCC
>JAXJVZ010000055.1:0-5080 GCA_036308285.1 Agathobacter sp.
TGTATTGCACGCATGGCACCAAAGGCAATAGCATCACTTGCTGCAAAAATTGCAGTAGGTATGTTACCAGAATCAAGTAATTCAGACATCATTTTATAGCCTGACTGTGAAGTAAAATGCCCTTCCTTGAAGTATGTACAATAATCCATATTACGGTGTTGCATATATTTTTTATATGCAATGGTACGACTGTCATTTATAGGCTCATGTTCTCCAACATATTCGAGTCCACCTAGAAATCCGATTTTTGAATGCCCTAAATCTGTCAAATAATCCAAGGCGCTGTAAACTGCCTGTTCAAAATCCATTGATAGAGATGTAATATTAAACTCTTCAACAGCCATATCTAAAAAAACAATATTGTTACATATATTTATAAAAGTCTCAATTTCACTTTTTGAAAATTTGCCGATACAGATCAGACCATCGACATTCTCAAGACGTTCTTTGGCATCAGATTCACCAGGGAAAACACGTACTATGGCGATTGCATTTTTGGCACAAAAATCTTCTATACCCTGTCTGGCAAGTAAATAATAATTATCCTTTAATTCCTCTTCAGCGGAGAACCATTGAACAATACCCATTGTAAATGCTGCTTTTTCGCTTTTTGTCTTATTAATTTTTTTGGTGTAATTTAGACGTTTGGCAATGTCGAAAACAGTTTGTCTTGTCTCTGGAGATACGCTTAATGTGGCGTCGTTATTCAATATTCTAGAAACTGCACCAGCAGAAATTCCAGCCTCTTTGGCAATGTCACGAATGGTTGCCATATAGAAGCCCCCCTTCTTGAATTGTTTACTAAACAAATAATAGCATACAATAATATTTATGTCGAGGTAAATAATTTTGATGTAATAAATATCACAGAATTGAGGTATATTGGAAGAATAGAATAGTTTAGTAAACACAGAAGTAAAAAGATTGACAATTTACTAAACAAATGTTACACTATGGATAGTACAAGTGAGAAACGTAAGAGATTAATACTAGAAGAGAAAACAAGAGTGTAACACAAAAATATATAAAATTTAAAGTACAATTGGGAGGTACAGGGATGATTCAAACAACAGTATTAAAAGAGCAGTTAGCAGCAGGAGCATTTGAGGTAAAGTTTCTTGATATTTATGTGGCTCAAGATAAAATTGAATATCAGACAGAACGTTACATCAAAGCAATTGAGAAGTATGAGTCTCTTTATGGGGAAGATTCTGTAAGTATTTTCAGTGCGCCAGGAAGAAGCGAGATTGGTGGCAATCATACAGATCATCAGCATGGAGAGATTCTTGCAACATCAATTAATCTTGATGCGATTGCAGTTATTAAGAAGCTTGATGAGCCGGTTGTAAGAGTGGTATCGGATGGATATGATGAAATTGTAATTTCTTTAGAGAATCTTGAGCTTCGTGAAGAAGAGAAGGAATCAACAATGGCTCTTATCAAAGGTGTACTTGCTGGTGCAAAAGAGAGAGGATACAAGATTGGTGGTTTCCAGGGATATATTACAAGTGATGTATTAATTGGAGCTGGACTTTCATCATCAGCGGCATTTGAGACATTAATTGGAACTATTATTTCATATCTTTACAATGACGGAAAGCTTGATAGTGTGACAAATGCAATTATCGGACAGTATGCTGAGAATGTTTACTTCGGAAAGCCTTGTGGACTTATGGATCAGATGGCTTGCTCCGTAGGTAATCTTGTTCATGTAAACTTTGCAGTACCAGGTCAGCCTGCAGTAGAGAAGATTAAATTTGACTTAAATGCATATGGATACAGCTTATGTATTACAGATACAAAGGGAAGTCATGCGGATCTTACAGCGGATTATGCAGCAATTCCAACAGAAATGAAAGCTGTTGCTAAGTGTTTTGATAAAGAAGTGCTTGTTGGACTTACTACAGATGATATTATTGGAAATATTTCTGATTTGAGAGAGAAATGTAATGATAGAGCTGTACTTCGTGCATTGCATTTCGTATGCGAGAATGAGCGTGTCAAGGAAGAGACACAGGCTTTAAAGGAAAATGATATGGACAAATTCCTTTCACTTGTAAAAGAGTCAGGAAATTCTTCATACAAGTTCCTTCAAAATGTATATACAAATAATGATGTAGAGCACCAGAATGTATCTCTGGCACTTGCAGTAAGCGAAATTGCACTTGCAGGTGGAAAGGGTGTATGCAGAGTTCATGGTGGTGGATTTGCAGGTACAATTCAGGCTCTTGTTAAGAACGAGGCAGTTGCCCATTATAAGAAGATGATGGACAGCGTGTTTGGTGAAGGTGCATGTAATGTATTAAAGATTCGTAAGTATGGTGGTATGCAGGTAGTTGAGTAAACCAAAGTTGTAAGGTTATTGGGAGGTTTAAATATGATTACAAGATGGATTCAGGAATTGGTTGCATATGGCAAGGAAAATGGATTAGTTGATACTGCTGATGAAATATATGTAACAAACCGACTTTTAGAATTATTTGAAGTTCCAGGTTATGATGAGACAGAGACTTTTGAAACAGCTCGTCCTGTCCATGAAATACTAGAAGATATGCTTTCATATGCTTTTGAAAAAGGAATCATGAAAAGTGATACAATCACAGAGAAGGATTTGTTCGATACAAAAATTATGGGGTGCCTTACACCAGCGCCAAGCCTCGTTCGCAGGACTTTTGCAGAAAAATACGCCGTTTCGCCAGAGACAGCAACTGACTATTATTATAATTTCAGTGTTGCAACAAATTACATAAGAAAAGACAGAATTGAAAAAGATGACAAATGGGTGACACAGACAGATTATGGTCCAATTGATATTACAATCAATCTTTCAAAGCCAGAAAAGGACCCTCGTGATATTGCAAAGGCTGGACAGGCACCAAAATCAGGATATCCAGCATGCCTTCTCTGTAAAGAAAATGAAGGATATGCCGGACATTTTTCTCATCCGGCAAGACAGAACCATAGAATTGTTCCAATCACATTAGATGGACAGGATTATTTTCTTCAGTATTCACCATATGTGTATTATAACGAGCACTGCATTATTTTTAATGCAGAACATACACCGATGAAAATTGATCGTGCAGTATTTGTAAAACTTTTGGATTTTGTAAGACAGTTTCCTCATTACACGGCCGGATCAAATGCAGATCTTCCAATAGTAGGAGGTTCGATTTTAAGTCATGATCATTTTCAGGGTGGGCACTACACCTTTGCAATGGCAAGGGCAGAATATGAGTACAACTTTACTATGGATGGATTTCAAAATGTGAATGCAGGAATAATTAAATGGCCAATGTCAGTAATTCGTCTTCAAGGTAAAAAGGCTGAGGATGTAGTGGGGGCAGCAGATCATATTCTTAAAACATGGCGTGGCTATACAGACGAGGACGCATTCATTTTCGCAGAAACGGATGGTATACCGCATAACACAATTACACCGATTGCCCGTATGAGAGGTGATTTGTTTGAGCTTGATCTTGTGCTTCGTAACAACATTACTACTGATGAGTGTCCGTGGGGAGTATATCATCCATCGGCAGATTTGCATCATATTAAGAAAGAAAACATCGGGCTTATTGAGGTAATGGGACTTGCAGTGCTCCCATCAAGATTAAAAGAAGAGATGTCAACCCTTGCCAAGGCATTTCTAAATAATGAGGACATCCATGCAAACGAGGCCATTGAAAAACATGCAGACTGGGTGGATTCATGGAAAGACGAATACACAATAACAGAAGAAAACATTATGGAAATAATTCATTCGGAAATCAGTAAGGTTTTTGTAAATGTTCTTGCATGTGCAGGTGTATATAAGCGCACAGAGGAAGGAAAAGAAGCATTTTTAAGATTTGTTGAGAAAATCAAATAAATGTAAGTAAAAATGACTTTATTGTGGTAAAATGCTCATGGAGAAAATATGTAATGTTAGCACTGCTGATGAGAATTACGCAAAAAGCATGCTAAAGGACGAATGTTAGATGGAGTATATTATGCACATAAAGACATATTATTATTTGCCAGAAGACGCAAAAAAGATTAGAATTAATGTCTTTGTAGAAGAACAAGGATTTCAGAATGAGCTTGATAATACAGATAATATTGCAACACATCTTGTTCTATACGATAATGGTACACCAATTGCTACTTGCAGAGTATTTCATGGAGAGCAAAATGGAGAATATATTTTAGGAAGATTAGCTGTAATAAAAGAGTATCGTGGAAAAAATATTGGAAAACTAATGATAGAAGAGGCCGAAAAAAGTGTCCTGAAAAAGGGAGGAACATCACTTATTTTACATGCACAATGCAGAGCAAAAAGCTTCTATGAAAAGAGTGGATACTGTGAATTTGGAGAAATAGGAGATGAAGAGGGCTGTCCTCATATTTGGATGAAGAAAGACCTTAAGGAGGATTAGTTATGGTAAATCAGGAGTTTGAAGCATTAATTATGATATCTGTATTGTTTTTGACAGTAGGAATAGTTTTTGCTATTGTACCAATATTTATGATTAGTGCTAGAAAGAAAAGAGCACAAAAATGTGATCGTTCAACAACAGCAGAAGTAGTAGAGTTTGTTCGTTATCATGGAGACAGTCATTATACATACGCTCCAGTATATGCATATTGGGCTAATGGAGCAGAGTATAAAACAGTTAGTAAAAATGCCTTTACAGGAAGAAGATTTTCGGTAGGAGACAAGTTTACAATATTTTACAATAATGAAAATCCAAAGATGATTTATGTACAGGCAGAGCAATTCATAATTAAATTCATAACAACAATTTTTTTCATTATAAGTATTGCCATGTTATTGGTAGGTATTATAGTTGGAGCTCAGATTTTCCTATAAATATCAGCCGAATGCATATCATATGCGTAAGCAATAATAACGTTGTTTGTGACTCAGACACAAAAAGATAGGGTGTTTATTGTATAAAATTATAAAAGTAATTGTGATTGATACATAAGCGTTGACGAAGAGTACTCTATATGTTAAATTCATTACAGTTAGAAAATGATTAAAGCGACAAAGGAGTCGGGAAATTCTCCGATTTCTTTGTCGCTTTTTTTAAAAAAA
>JAXJVZ010000056.1:0-3616 GCA_036308285.1 Agathobacter sp.
AGCGTTTTAATAAACTGCGTTTTGTTTTTCAAGTCATATTCAAGTATTTTACCTAAAGTCTGCTTTAAATATTCCTCTAAAAGCTTATGGTCTTCCATGGACATAAGAAGCTTCATAAAGCCAAGCTCCTCATACCATTTAACCGGTGATGCCATCTCAATACATTTCGATGCCTGCTCAAAGCTTTCGCGCAGATTCTTACATTCCTGACAACTAGCTCCAACTCCAATTTTGCAGCTGATTTCTTTTTCACATTCTTTTATTCTTTCACAAAATGAATCAAATATTTCTTCTAATTTTTCCTTTGAAGTCTCTCCCGTAAGTCCAATGAGATTATAGTTAAAACATGAGATGATAACCTGACTTTCCTTCTCTTTAAATACTCCCTCGCAAATTGCCTGTATCTTATTCATTATTCCCTGTTGTCTTATGTCATCTGGAATTGTAAAGTGTGCCATGAAAATACGCTGAGGCTTATCTATATTGTAGCCAAGAAGCTTTGCCTTAATTGATAATGCAGTTGTATCTATGCGTGTTCCAAATATAATATCCGCCAGCAAATCCTCATAATTTTCCATTGCTTTATCTTTATACGCAATGGCATGTCCAAGTTCTTCTAATATATCTACAAGAGGTATTGCTCCCGGGAGACAAATAATCGGAATTTTATTTTCATCTGAAATTTTTATAACCTTCTTTGATACAGATTTAATATACTCTTCACCCACCAAAAGGAGGATACCCGACAATTCATGCCGGATAGCCTCCTTAACTAATTGGTATAAATCAAAATCTTTACTTTGTATGACCGGGGAGCTTACTATTAATAATTCCTGCCCATGAATCCAGTTGGCAAAATCCATGCTCTCCGCTTTATACGACCATCTTATCCCATTACTTAGTCCATTTTCTCCTGCCACAAGCTTGGCCTTTGACAAGGTCGGAAGCGATAACAGGTCTTTACACAAAAACATACATCCGCACTCCTTTTTACTGCAGAAAATCTATTGCATCAATAACCTTTGCCGGCTCTTTTTTATACAAAAATTCACCAAGTCGGACCGAAGCTACAACTCCTGTTCTCTCGCAGATTGCGTCAAATTCATTTTTTGCATCCAATACTATGAAGTTTGCTGATTTTCCTACTTCAATTCCATAATCCGCGATATTCATAGTTTTTGCGCCATTTACCGTAACAAGGTCTAATGCATTTTCTATCTCATCAGGACTCATCATCTGCGCAATATGTATTCCGTGGTCGAGAATCATCATCATGTTTCCGTTTCCAAGCGGATACCATGGGTCAGACATTGAATCCTGTGCAAAACAGACATTTATGCCATTATCATTAAGCTCTTTGACCCTTGTCAGTCCCCTTCTCTTTGGATATGTGTCCTGTCGTCCCTGCAGGTAAATATTCTCAGTAGGACATGAAATAAAGTTTATTCCTGAATTTTTAAGTAGCTTCATCATTCGAAATGCATAGCTGTTATCTGCCGAACCAAAGGAACATGTGTGACTTGCTGCTGTCCTTGTTCCTATTTCTTCCATAGTTACAAGAGCATTTAAAAGTTCAAGGAATCGGCTTTGTGTATCGTCTGTTTCATCACAATGTACATCTATTAATTTATCGTATTTTACTGCAAGCTCCACTGTCTTGTGAATTGATTTCTCTCCGAATTCCCTTGCAAGCTCAAAATGTGGAATCGCACCAACACAGTCAGCTCCCATTTTAAGGCTTTCTTCTACAAGCTCAGCTCCTCCTTTGTATGCATACATTCCCTCCTGTGGAAATGCAACAATCTGAAGGTCAAGTTTATCTCTTAATTCACTCTTTACTTCAAGTGCAGCTTTAAGTCCTGTTAATGTTGGATCAGTTACATCAATATGAGTTCTGATTGCCTGAACACCCTGCAGCATTTCTTTACGTATTCCACGGTAAATACGCTCCTTCATCTCCTCAATGCTTGTATTACCTTTTGACTCACTCCATCTTTGTATTCCTTCAAAGAGTGTTCCTGAACCATTCTGTTCTCCCATGCTTGCCGTAAAAACATAATCTAAATGAAGATGTGGGTCTACATATGGAGGTACTACAAGGTTTCCTTCTAAATCAATAACCTGGTCTATCTTTTTGTCTTCATCTGAAATCTTTGCATTAATCTCTACAATAACTCCATTATCAACTAAAATCTCTACTTTTTCTTTTTTCCCTTTTAAGCGGACATTAGTAAATTTTTTCATGTTTAATCCTCTTTTCTACTACTTTTCTTACGGTCTGTGTAATATGAAATTCCTTCTTTTGCAATATTATCCTGAGCAACAAATACTGCATCCATTGCACTCTGTGTCTCTTTTTCAAGCTGTGACATAATAACGTATGTTAACATACTTCCTACAATTGCATTGATACTTGAAACTCCTGGTGCATAACTACATACTACTCCACAAAGGAATGAAAAAAATGCACTGTAATTTATTCCTCTAAACTTTTTATGAGAGAAATCTTTCTTGTATTCATCCTTCTGAACAAAGAAATAATCTGCAATAATAATTGCTCCGAGTGAAGGTATAAATCCACTTAAGAAGCTGAGGAAAGATGTAAAGTTATTGTATAAAACCATGGCAAATACTGTCGCAATTATCCCATTTACAATTACGAGTTTTTTCTTTTCAATCTTAGTGATATTTGAAAATGCAAGACTTGCTGCATAAATTGTATTGTCGTTTGTTGTCCAGATATTAAGTCCAAGTACAATAAGTCCTGCAACTACAAGTCCCTGCTTAATCATTACATCTGATATATCAGGTAAACCATATGCTAATCCGCCGATTGCTCCAAATGCGAACATCATAATATTTCCAATAAAAAATGCTGATACAGTTGATACAACTGCAATCTTTGGTGTCTTTGAAAATCTTGTAAAGTCAGGTGTAAGTGTTCCTCCTGATACAAATGAACCTACAACCAAGGCAAGTGCTGTTGTAAATGTCATGCTGTCTGTTGTTGTTATCTGTGTTAATGCATTCCATCCACCTGCAAAATCAATCGAGATAAATGATGAAAAACATCCAAGTATTGCAATACTAGGTACTGCTATAAAGCTTAATATTGCAAGTGATTTTACTCCAAAGTAAGCTGATGCTGTCATCATTGCTCCAAGTACAATAATTACCGGCCAGATTGGTAAATGCAGTGTTGCCGAAATCGGTTTTGCAAGCATTACTACTGATACTCCAAACCATCCAACCTGTGTTAATCCAAGTATTCCTGATGCAAAATATGAACCATTTAATCCAAATGAATATCTTGCAAGAAGGTGCGTTGACAGTGATGTCTTAGCTGAGATATACGATAAAATCGCTGTATATAATCCTAAAATCAAATCTCCTGCCAAAAGAACCAGAATTAATGATTTAAATGTAAGGTTTGTTCCAAGCTGTCCGCCTGTAAGCATTGTTCCTGTATAGAACGTAAAACCTAGCATGATAACAAGCATAGACGCAAAGCCTTTTTTGCCTTCTGCACCAACAGGTGTTATTGAATAATCGTGATCTTCATGATGTTTTGCTTCCATATTCTTTCTCTCCTTACAGTTTTTTTTAAAAAAAGCGA
>JAXJVZ010000057.1:0-10080 GCA_036308285.1 Agathobacter sp.
ATTTACTGATGTCATGGCATTTATAATTGGAATTTTTGAATGCTTTGCCATATACTCTATCAGCGACAAATCCTTGTGACGGACAATAACCATATCCGCCCAGTTTTCAAGATATCCTATCACATCCTTAATATCTTCTTTTTTATCAAGTGCTTCCGGTGGAAACAAAATTGTGTCTCCACCCAACATTTTTATCCCCTTTTCAAAGGAAACCCTCGTTCTAATGCTGCTTTCCGGGAAAAATAATACAATTGTTTTGCCCTTCAGCCAATCACATACTCCCTTATCTGCTTTTAACTTATCCGCCAATTCAAATATTTGACCAATTTCCTTCTTTGTAAAATCGTTTAAATGAAAAAAATGTTTCATTGTCCTGCCTCCCATTCATATTAATTTTTTACAGATGGCACATTTTCTTTTTCATCACTCTTTATATTCTCTTTGCTATCTCAATAGCAATATAAAGTTTATCCATATCATGGTTTGCATTGGAAAGTTCTGAAACATCATAGACCGCCTGATCAAGTACATCACCTGTCACTAGAAAATCATATAAATCCCATCCATAAAAGTCACACACTGCCTGAACCCCTGCAAGTTCCATTTCTACTGCTATACACCCCTCTTTTTTTCTTGCTTCAAGCTTTGCTTTTGTTTCTCTATAAATTGCATCTGTTGTCCAAACCTTTCCTGTCACACTTGGAAGATTCAATTCATCGAAAATTGCTTTCACTATTTTTGAATTCTTAATCTCTATGTAATCTGCTGGTGCAACGTAATTATAACTCAAGCCCTCCTCTCGATAAGTTTCCGTTGGAACAACAAACTTTCCCGTAGTTATATCACTGTCGAGAGCACCTGCTGAGCCAAACATGATAAATTGGCTTGCACCTGTAATCCAATTTACATCTATTACATCACTTCCTGCTAATGCCGAGCCAATATGGCTTAAGTATCCTGCAATTTTCATTCCGGATATTTCAAAAATATATACTGTTTTTCCCCCGTTACAACATCGTATAACTCCAGCTTCTTCATGCACATATTTTTCAAGCATATGTGCAAATATCACCTCTAAAAAGACAATAATACACTTGTCACATAAATGCTTTTGCTCTCCATAAAAATCTTTTGGTCCAAATAAAACCTCTGATTTATCAAATGCGTCTGTTATCATTTAAATCAACACCTCCTAAATTTTTTTCCAACCTGTAATCAACCAATGTCATCTTTTCATTTACTACTGTATCCTCGCCAACTCTAACAAAGCCGCATTTTTCGTATAAATGACAATTTCCTGTTTCCTGCTTTATTGTATCTAAACGCCATTCTATTGTATTGGGATAAATGTCAAATAATTGTTTTATCACTGTGCTCGCAATCCCTTTATTTTGAAATTTTGGAATTATAAAAATAGGAGATATCCAATTAACATTCTCATATACCTTTTTTCCTTGATGCCATCTTACTCTCACACCTCCAACTATTTCTCCGTGAAACATAATGAAGTAGAAATCTGAATTTTCCTCAATAATCTTCTCTGTTATTCTTTTCAGGCTTTCTTTTGCCGGACTTGTAGCATCATCTTGATATTTTTCATATAATGGCATAAATGCTTCTACCTGTAGTCTATGCAGACATTCTGCTTCATCTTCTGTTACCAGTTTCAATTCAATTAAATCATTCATTCCATTCACCCCTTCCACGCAGAGACGAGATACGCTCTGCCAACTTTTCTCTGATTAGCAGTCGCCATAACAAAAAATCGCACCAAACATTCATTGTCTAGTGCGATAATTCCAATTTACGATGTAATATATTAACACATCACTTACATTCTGGTTTTATGCACTAGACTAATAGACCTACCGGCTATAAGTCAATGCATTAACCTTGCAAAACTTATAACGTAGTACGTCTTTAATTCATGTACATATATAGTCTTGAATGTAAGTTCTGATTCATTTGCCTACTCTCCTTATATTTTTTGTTACTCTATCACTTATAGTTTCTCATGTCAATGATTTATTTACTATCATATCAATCCACTGAATAAATGCAGTCTTATCCGAACTGTTATAACCGGCATTTCGATAGAAATTCAATGTACTTTCTTCCTTTGAACCGGTAAGCAACATCATCTTGTAACAATTGTTCTCTTCCGCGATCTTCTTTGCAAAATTTAGGCAATCCGTAGCGTAACCTTTTTTTCTATACGCTCCGTGTGTTACCACATTTTCAACAAATGCATATGGACGAACATTTCTTGTGAGATTTGGAATAATTACACATACGCAGGATGCCACGATTTTGCCATCAATTTCACAAACAATGAGATGATGATTTGCATCATTTATTATATTATCCCATGTATTTCTTAACTGCTGCGAATCTTCTGGAATGCTTTTCTCATGAAGATAAAGGTAGAGCTGTAATATTTTATCTAAATCATTTTTGTTTGCTTCTCTAATCATTTTTTCATCCAATCTATATATTAAAGTTCCATCAGCCCGTTTTCGTCAAAGTAATAAATATTCTCTTTCTTATATCCATACTTTGAATCTGGAAATGTAATGTGTGGCTCAAATGTAAAATATTTTACATCACCAAGCTTCGTCTTATTCCCTATGTTTTGTTTATAAATTTTTTTCGCTCCGCTTTTACTTATCCTATCCATAATGATATCACAAAACTACGCCATTGCACCAAAACATTAACCTCATCTTCTATATACTTATATAACCAGCCTATTTTCTGCCAATTATAATAACATGATTACTTGAACCTAAAATAGAAGGTTCACGACATATGCTGTAATGATAATCACACCATATTTTAAATTGACTTTCATCCCAATTATCTACCTTATCAGATAGAAGAGGCGTTAAACCATCTTGTGCAAAATGGTCTATAATTTCCAGACCATATTTTCCATAAATTAACTCCATCTCTTCTTTTGATGAATAATAGGTATCCGTCCAAAAACACTTTTCATCATCATGTTTTAATACACCTGTTTCTATAAGCTGTTTTGCCAAATGCCCATCTAAAAATTTGACATCGCTTGTTGCTATATATTGAAATACATAATATCTTGGTATATACGCGGTAATTAATAGTCCACCTTTCTTTAACACCCTTAAGCATTCCTTCAAACATTTTTCTCTCTGTTCTTCTGTTATCAAGTGATAAAATGGTCCCATATTCAAAACTACATCAAAAGTATCATCTGCAAAGCATGACATATCTGTAGCATCCAAAATCGCTGTATTCATAGAGTATTCTTTTGTTGTTAGTGTCTGGTTGATAATATCTATGTGTCTTGGTGTAATGTCAGTTGCTGTTACCTCATGTCCTTTATCCACAAACCAAAATGCATAAATACCAGTCCCTGCTGCACAGTCTAATATTTTGCTTTTTTCACCGATAACTTGGTCAAGAACTCTAGTAGTAGTTATAAATTCAATCTTTCTTGCATTATTTGTAGTCAAACGATTTTCCTCTTTGTAATTTTCATAACTCTCAACAACATAATTCATAATAAATGCCTCCATTTCTGTGTTTTATCTCAATTCTATGTACAAAAAAAGCTACCCTCCTTAAAAATATTTTAAGGACGATAGCTGATAGCTTCGTGTTACCACCTTAATTCATCTATATTTCACAATATAGACCTTATCAAGTACGGAAATTACTTTCGATACTCTGACGCTGTAATGGGCGTCCCCAGTGTAGCCTAATGATTCAAGAACGCTCCAGCGTTCTTGCTGCGGAATGCGCGTCAGCTTTGCTGACATCTTCTTCTGCGCATTCCTGCAATCCGCCAGAGGCTTTTATCTCAGTTTGGGGATTGTCCCCTCCACTGAGACGAATATGTTTCGTCTCACCACTTATAGAAGTGAGAGTCTCCACAACTGAGATGAATAAATCAGTCGGTACACAGCTCCAAGACTGGTTCAATATTTCTTCAATGGAGTTTTCCACCAAACAACTCCTCTCTGTGAAATCCAAAATATTTACTATCTCTCTTCATCGCTTTTTAACAGAATATGCGCACTATTATGTTTTGTCAAGCAAGAATTTGTAAAAACTTAATCAATTATGAAAATAGTCAATAAAGTTAATTAAACTTGATTCTCTGTACAGGGGTTCCTTTTCATTTCTTTTTTTCTTAACCGCCCTAATATAGCCCCTCAAATATGTTTCAAATTCTTTTACAATACTATCCATATCGTTTTTGATACACCTAAACTGCGAATTTGGAATCTTCAATTCAGTCTGTAGTTCAATATATTTGCTGTCATTTATAATCATCGCATAACGATAATCAAGACCAGCATTTTTCCTTTTTGATGAAGGAACTGAATGTCCTATTCTACCAAATTTGCGAACTTCATCTCCAAGGTTATTACGAAGAGGTATATAATACTGATTACTATCTATTTCAACTTTTATACATAAATGTGCTCTCTTGGATTGTTTACTAGTATCCCCTGAATCTAAAACCTTCTTAAAATCACTATGCTCTTTAAAATAATTTTCCCTTATATAACATAATATTGGTTCCATACTTCTCCTTAGTTCCTATAAATGTAAAAAGGGAACTTATTCAGTTCCCTTAAAAATCAATATCTTCAGCTTTTTTTAGACAGGTACATCTGACGAACCCCTCACAATTTCTTCAGTTTTTTATGACGGGCACATCTGACAAACGCCCCCGAAGAAGCTTCTGCTTCTATCTATATACTATATGCAAATTCAGCTGAAGTCAACACCAAATCAGTATTTTTCTTTAATCAAAAACATTGCTAAACAACCTTCTTGACTAATCGATATATTTCTGTTCCAGAAGATTTTCCAAATGAATGCAACGAACTCGTATATAGTAATTTATTTCCCTTACCTTTTTTATTTTCCACTAAATTAATAATCTCAGGAAGCTTGTCCTCATATTCAGTGCCTCTCATCACATCACTAATTTTCTTCTTCATCATCTTTCTTTCCTCAACGCGAGCATACTCTTCTACAATATCCAACATACAGGTTTTATTGAGCAAAACTTCTATTCTGTCTTTATTTGCAGGTGTATCCAATGCCATAACAGCCTTCTCCAATGACGCCGCCTTAACTATATGAATATCAGACATATCAGTATTTACTTTAAAATAATCTATTACTGCTTGAAATCCTTTATCGTTACTAATAATCGCAAGCTCTTTTTCACCCTTTTCAAATAAAACGCCACACTCAACTGCAATGTAGAAATCTAACGCATTCTTACCTGTCTTTTTAAGTTTTACAATACGAAAATCACATTGTGAATCTATAATTGCCTGCATATATTCTCTTTTAATTTTTCTACATGCTTCACTGAAAAAAATAATCAAAGTATCTCTCTCTGTAAGAACTTCAACCCCTTTAAGACCATTAGAACCATGCACATTCTCATAATCTACAAGTATTGTTGCCATAGCCTGTCTCCATTTTAAATATTAGCTATTTATATTTAATTTATTCTTTATAATTTCCATTGTAATTTTATTACAAAGTTTTCCTGCATATTCTCCTGCCTTTTTCAAAATATCTATTTCTTCCTTTACGCAATCCTCATACACTCGCTTCGGAAGATTACACGCAATATTCCTCATGTTCTTCATTTCGAATTTATCAGAAAGTATCCCATCATCAATAAGCTTATGATAGCATTTCATCACCCTTGCATCCGTCACAATCATTCTTATATATTCCTCTGCGTCTGCCTTTTCTTTCACCTTATTAGGATCATCTTGTTTTCTTTTATGATTTCTTTTTTGAGTCTCTTTAAAAGCTGGATTAACATATTTTAAGATATGTGGTCCTCTTCCTTCATCTAATGCCGTCTGATTCTTAATAACAATACCTTCCTGTTGTTCTCCATAGGCAGGAGTATTTGAAAAGCTAATACAATGCTCCCAGCTAATAAACTCACCATAATACAATTCATTGACATAATTAAAACCAAACTCACTGGCAAAGCTTTTTACAAAGCTCTGGGGTAGCCATCTCTTAGTTTCGCTATCATAAATACTGAACAAATACCACTGATTGTAATTTGTATCATCATAAATTATGGTATGACTTACAAGCCATTCTCCGAAAAAAATATATCCTGGATATTTCATAAATGGGTATTTATCCAGGCTCTGAACATACGGCAAGAATCCTCTCAACTGATTACTGAAATTAAGCTCATTTTTACTGCTAAAGCATCTTAATTGCCCCTGCTGTTCATCATAGAATATACTCGAATTAGCTCCATCTATCTTCTCCGTAATACTGATTATATCTCCTGGCAAAAATGCTTCTGTATTCTTATATAATGTCAGAGATTCATCTACAATAATATCTTCTCTCCTAAGTCTTTGAATTTCAATATAATGTTTCATACCTAAATATCCTTCGTGCTTATAACCATCGGTTATTTTACAATACACTAACCATTGGTTATTGTCAATACAAAAGTATTGTAATTTTATTTTTTTTTTACTACAATATCCTTTGGTTACAAGCAAATCATTAAATAAGGAGAATTATTATGCATTTTCATCCTGAAAGATTACTTCAACTCAGAACCTCTCTTAACATAAATAAAGCAGAAGCAGCCCGTAGACTGAATATATCTGCTATGGCATATGGTCGTTATGAAAAAGGAGAACGAGAACCCTCTTACCAAACAGTATGCTTTATTGCACAAACCTTTAATTGTAATGTTGATTTTCTTTATGGAAATTCAGATAAGATGGCGGCTGATTTTTTGATAGTTTCTGCAGAGGAAACACCTGAATTGTATTCTCTGGTTTCACTACTCACCAAGAGAAAAGGACTGGAAAAAAGACTACTTGCATATGCAGAGAAATTGCTTATAGAAAAATAAAAAAGCTACCCTCCTTAAAAATATTTTAAGGACGATAGCTAATAGCTTCGTGTTACCACCTTAATTCATCTATATTTCACAATATAGACCTTATCAAGTACGGAAATCTCTTTCGATACTCTGACTACTTTGTAACTACATCTTAAAATTCTTCATATTCTGCTCAAGAATATCTGCTGTTACTCTAAGATTAACTGCGGACTCCTCCACTTTTTTAAATCTATCAGAAACATCGTTGATTACTTTGCTGGTTTCCTGTGTATTTACCACATTACTATCAGCAATATCTGACAGACCTGCAATCATTCCCATCATTTCTTTTCTTGCAGTTTCCAGATCCTGAGTTCTTTTCTCAATGTTTCTAATCTTTTCAATAGATTCATTTATTTCTTCCATTACCTCACTTACAGAGTCCTCAGTACTTTTTATATATTCATTCTGCTTTCCAATCACAGATTTCATCTGTTCCATTGAATCTACCACATGTTCTGCGTCAACAATAAGTGTATTCACAATCTTATCAATTCTGCTACTGGCTTCATTTGACTGTACTGCAAGCTTTTGAATCTCATCTGCTACTACAGCAAATCCTTTTCCGGCCTCACCAGCTCTTGCAGCCTCAATACTTGCATTAAGAGAAAGTAAATTGGTCTCATCTGCAATTCCAGAAATAAATTCAGCAGCTTCACGAATAGTCTTTGCTGACTCATTAGTCTGCTCCGTCAACTCTGCAATAATATTAACAGAACTTCCAACCTCCTCACTAATTTTCTTAAGTTCATCAATTGCAAAAGTAGTCTTATCACTTACTATAAGCATCTTATCTGCATTTTTGTTTAATAAATCCGCTTCACTTCCAGTCTCTATTATTAGATTACCCATATGAGTAATATTGTCTGAGGCACTCTTTGTATCCTTAGCCTATGAAATTGCGCTTGTCGTAATCGTATCTACAGATTGCATAACATAATCCATATTCTCAAAAGTCTGATGTGATGTCTGTTCCAAAGAATCAGATGAACTTATTAACAAATTCGTACTCTCACTAATTCCACCTATTACGCTTCTCAAGTCTGTCTTCAGTGTATCTATTGCTCTAGACAAATCTCCAATTTCATCTTTTCTCTGAAGATTTTTTTATCAATTTGAACATTCAAATTTCCCATTGCAAGATACTCCAGACTCGTAATTTCGGATTTTAATACTCTTGATATTGTGCTTGAAATTAATCCCGCTCCAACTATACCAATAATGGCTATTACTAATATTTCTCCTGTATTTGTTTTTAATTCTCCATCAAAAACATTATAGGTTCCGCTCAGAATCAACTCTGTTGCCTCTGATACTTTATCCTGCGTTCCATCTTTGCAAAATGAAGCTAATTCCGTGATTTCCACGAGGCCTTCATTCATGCCTCCATAATAATTTTTGCCATTCCAAGTTCCACTAATAATAGAATCAACTGCTGATGTATAATATGCACTCCAATTCCAAATTACACTACATAAACATGCTTTCGGAACTTCTTTTTTCATATCAGAATTGTAACCAATTCCATAAACCCCATATTCCTGAGCCAATGTCATTGGGAAAGGTGTATCACAATGCTGTGCTATAACATCGCATCCCATATCTAGCAATTTCTTTGCTCCAGCCTCTTCCTTTTGAGGATCATACCAGCTGTTTGTTACTACCACATAAATCTTTGCATCGGGATTTACAGTTTCCACACCAATTGCAAAAGCATCAATTCCTCCTGTAACCTCTGAATTGGAGCTATGGCTGCCACATAGCCTATTTTATTTGTCATAGTGTTCATACCTGCAACTATTCCACTTAAATATCTGGCTTGATATATTCGGCCGAAATAATTGTTAAAATTCTTTCCATTGGACATATAGCCAGTTCCATGAGAAAAATAAATATCCGGATACTTCTCAGCCATCTCTGCAGTCGTTTCCATGTAGCCCCAACTCGTTGCAAAAATAACATTACAACCATCTGCCACAAACTCTTCTATCGCCTTTTGCGTAGCATCTTTATCCGAATCATCAACTATCTTCCGCTCAATTTGAGCATCTGAAAGTCCCAGATTACTTTGCATTCCCTGAACTCCTAAATCATGTGTATACGAATATCCACTGCCTTCCCCTGGGTCAGAAATGTATAATACGCCTACTTTTATTTCTTCAACTGGAATTGCTTTTGATGGGTCTCCTTGTGAAACTTCCCCACCTTCCTGAACAGATTTATATCCTTCATTTGTAACATAATCATCTGGCTCTGACAAACCGGTTCCACATCCAAATAAATTGCTACATAATAACATACCTACTACTATCATTAGTATTTTTTCTTCATGGACTGTCTCCTTTGTAGTATGATATTCTATTTCGTTGTACTGTTGGCTTTTTATCAGTCTATTATTATATTTGCTTTTTTGCTCGCAAGCAAGACTAAAGTACTATTTTTATTTTTAGAAAAATAAAAGAAACCAGCGAATCAGTTTTTTATGTTGATTCTCTGGTTTCTTTTTTATGTAAGCCACTAGGTATTATTCAAACTCATTATGTCCCGGGTTGCACTTAACTTATTTCAGTTAAGTTTCAGTTGAATATGGGGCATATTTCTATATCAATTACACTATTTATTTTGACCTACTGAATGGTTGTTGCCAAACTGTTGCCATGTTTATTATAACCACACTCCACATTATCTGCAAGCTATAATTCATTTTGCTTTAATATTATCTTGTAATGATTGAGGAATAAATTCTATTGTTTTGAACTCTCCACCAGTTCTCTTTATAAGCTCATCTTGACCAATTACTTTTACTAAGTTGGAAATTAATTTTTCAAGTGTTCTTTTATCATCTTCCTTTTCTCTGTAATAGAAAATCTTTGTATTCACATTATCATTGCAAATTAAAGCTCGTAATACATCCCCATCAGTAATATCCAATGAATGTCCAAATATATATAAATTTGAACTGCAATGAAAATCCGTTGGTCTTGCTTTTCTTGAGTTGTTTCCCATTTTCCCACTACAACTGGCAGCTTTATAACAAGCCTCTTCATATGCTTCTTTTATTGAATCTATCCAATCTACATAATCACAACCTGTTGATTTAAGAATCCTTTGATAATACTTTTTGAACCCAATAAAAT
>JAXJVZ010000058.1:0-11918 GCA_036308285.1 Agathobacter sp.
TAATAATTGCAGGAGAACCATATACATAAAGAGCTTCGTCAGTTAAATCAACCTTTTTTAAATCCTTAGTATCAGATTTTAATACAGCACATTTAAATCTGGTATCCTCAAGCAGGTCATCAATAGAATTAGTAATATTATCAGGATGTTCATTAATAGTAGAGATTACAGCACATGCATAATTTTCTCCAATTTCATCAAGGATATCCTGTTGTAAGTATGTATCATTCTGGACTATCATTTTTCCAATTCCAAATGCTGCAAAAACAGTAAAACCGGTAAGACTTTCAACAAGAACTATCCATGCAATAAGCTTTGTCAGCCATGAATATTTAATTTTACTCATAGTTTATTCTCCTTCCATTTTATAGCCCCTGCCCCAGACTACCTTAAGGTGGCGGGGGTTTGCAGGGTCGTATTCTATTTTTTCCCTTAAATGTCTTATATGTACGGCAACAGTATTTTCACTTCCATAAGGGTCATCCTTCCACACTTTTTCATAAATCTGATTAGGTGAAAATACTTCGCCGGGATGGTCCATCAGGAGCTTTAAAATGTCATATTCGGTACGTGTCAGATTAACCTTGTCGCCATCTAAAAAAACCTCTTTGGCCTTATCATCTAACTCAATACCGCCAATGGTAAGCCTCTGGCTTGTAATATTTCCGCTTCCAAGCTGCATATATCTTCTAATCTGAGACTTTACCCTAGCCTGCAGCTCAACAGGATTAAAAGGCTTAGTGATATAATCATCCGCACCAACTGTAAGCCCAAGAATCTTATCCGTATCTTCGCTTTTGGCTGTAAGTAAAATCACAGGAACATTAGAGATATCCCTGATCTTAACCATTGCACTAATACCATCCATAACCGGCATCATTATATCCATAAGAACGAGGTGGATGTCATTTTCTTTAATGACGTCAAGAGCTTCCTGCCCGTTGCAGGCAGGAAAAACATTATAACCTTCGCTCTCCAAATAAATTCTAAGTGCCGAAACAATATCCTTTTCATCATCACAAACTAAAACATTGTACATAAATTCTTCCTCCCAAGAGTAATCGATGATCATCATGCTTATATTCTAGCCAATATTATATTAAAAACCAATTGACTAACACATTAAGATTTAATTAATTTTCCAAATGGGACATTCAAGAAGGCTTCAGCGTGCTTGCTGCGGAATGTACATCAGCTTTGCTGACATCTTCTCCAATCAGAGATAAAAAAGCCAAAAAACACCGTCCCCATTGGTCAAAAATGTGATATAATAAAAAAGATTTTTTACTAAGGCGATTGGAGAACAAAAGTGATGAGAATTGGATTTGATAATGAAAAATATTTGAAAATGCAGTCTGAGCATATTAGAGAAAGAATTGCGAAATTCGACAATAAATTGTATCTGGAGTTTGGTGGAAAGCTTTTTGACGATTATCATGCATCAAGAGTACTCCCAGGATTTAAGCCGGATTCAAAGCTTCAGATGCTTTTACAGTTAAAAGACCAGGCTGAAATTGTAATAGTAGTAAGTGCAGAAGATATCGAGAGTGGTAAGGTCCGTGGTGACTACGGAATTACATATGATATGGATACGTTAAGACTTATTGATGCATTCAAGGGTGTAGGACTTTATGTCGGAAGTGTATGTCTTACAAAATTTGCAGGACAGCCACAGGCAGAAAGCTTTGAGAGAAAGCTTGAGGATCTTGGAATCAAGTCTTTCAGACACTATAAGATTCCGGGATATCCTAATGATGTTGCAAAAATTGTAAGTGATGAAGGATATGGCAGGAATGATTATATCGAGACAACAAGACCACTCGTAATTATCACAGCTCCCGGACCAGGAAGTGGAAAAATGGCAACCTGTCTTTCACAGCTTTATCATGAGAATAAAAGAGGAATTAAGGCTGGATATGCAAAGTTTGAGACATTCCCTATTTGGAATATTCCACTTAAGCATCCTGTAAACCTCGCATATGAGGCTGCGACAGCGGATCTCAATGACCTTAATATGATTGACCCATTCCATTTAGAGGCATATGGACAGACTACAGTAAATTACAACAGAGATGTAGAAATTTTCCCTGTAGTAAAAAGAACCTTAGAGATGATTTCAGGAGAGAGCCTTTACAAATCGCCTACAGACATGGGCGTTAATATGGCAGGTAACTGTATCGTGGACGATGAGGCATGCTGCGAGGCTTCAAGACAGGAAATTCTTCGTCGTTATTATAAAGCACTTTGCGAGAAGAGAGTATACGGGGAAACAAAGGACGACATTTACAAGCTTGAGCTTTTAATGAATCAGGCAGGAACATCACTTGAAGATAGAACAGCAGCAAAGGCTGCATTAGACAGAGAGAAGGAGACCGGACTTCCAGCTATGGCAATAGAGCTTGCTGACGGAAGAATAATAACAGGAAAGACAGGAGATTTACTTGGTGCAGCATCAGCTATGCTTTTAAATGCTATTAAGGAGCTTGCTGGAATTGAAAAATCAGTTCACCTTGTTGCAGCGGAGGCTATCGAGCCAATTCAGGCTTTAAAGACAGAGTATCTTGGCAGTGTTAATCCAAGACTTCATACAGATGAGATTCTTATCGCACTTTCATCATCTGCCGCATCAGATGAGAAGGCAAAGCTTGCACTTAAGCAGTTATCAGAGCTTAAGGGCTGCGAGGCTCATTCTACAGTTATACTTTCTTCAGTAGACAGCAGTTTATTAAGAAAGCTTGGAATTCAGGTAACATGTGAGCCAAAATACGAAGAGGAAGAACGTTTGTATCACAAGAATTAAGCGTGATACACTTGCGGAGAGTATTTTCTAATGGTATTATAAAAAATATAAAATTTTTATAAAAAGGCTGAAAAATGGAAAACGTGTCAACTGGATATTTATATGATGTTGTTTCAAGATCAGAAGATATCAATGAATATAAAAATTTATTATATGGTATTGCAGACCAGAAGAAAGAATGGATACAGATTATAGACAGGATAGTAAGGGATAACGGCTATACTGCGGCAGAATTGGGGCGTTTGTGTGGAGTAAGCAGACAGGCTGCCCTGAAGTGGATAAAGGGAGCACTTCCTAAGAAAAGGGAGACCTTTATTAAGATAGGGTTTGCTGCACACTATAATCTGGAAGAGATGAACTTCTTTTTACAAAGATATGGCAGATGTACAAAGCTATATCCAAGATGTCTTGAAGATTCTGTGTACATATTTGTTCTTAATTCTGATTCAATTGAGCACACATATGAATCATGCCAGTCTATAATAAATCTTTTAAGTGATGAGCTTACTACAGCGGAAGGCGATAATAAGAGTGAGAGCTACGAGACGATAAAGGTTCTTGAATCACTTACCAATATGTCAACACTCTCAGAAATGATTTCCTTTGTTGCCAATAATGCTGCAATTTACCGCAGACAGTACAGTAAGCTGTACGAGTATGTAGAAGATTTTATACAGAAGAATATGCTATCAGATGGTATGGAAGATGATAGTGTGACAAGTCTTGCGAGCTCACAGCAGTGGAGTGCTTCTTTAAGACAATGCGTGTCAGAGATTTCACAAAGAAAGTGGTATCCTCAGCGTAACAAGATTATTTCACTTGGAATCCATCTGAATATGAACTTAGAGCAGATTAATAAGATGTTGGATTTCGCCCAAATGGAGGCTATATGTGCTAAAAATCCGTTTGAAAATGCGATTATTTATGCACTTGAGAATGCTCAGCTTGAAGATATAATAAGGATAGACGGCACAGACGTATTGTGTCGTTATGTCAAGAAGATACTGGAATCATTAGATTATTCCGGCGTAGACTTTTTCCTTGAGGAGCTTCCTAAGGATTATGACGAAGATGAGATTTTCTAGTTTTTACAGAGTGTAACTTTGAATAAATTATTAAATTTTTATTATGTTAAGATAAATTTAACATAAAAACGGAGGAGAAAATTATGAAACCTATTATGTCGGTTATTAAGAATAATGCAATGGGAAATGTTCTTTGCTCGAAAGTGCCATGCGAAGACTTTAATGTTGGTTCACAGCTTATAGTTGCTGAATACGAAGAAGCATTATTTATGAAGGATGGAATAATTGAAGAGGTTTTTGGACCTGGTAAGTATACACTTACGACTGAGAATTATCCATTCTTAACATCATTTTTATCGCATTTTATGTCTGGTGGCGTAAGTGCGTATAATTGTAAAGTTTACTATGTTAACAGATCTCATCATCTTGAACTTAAATGGGGAACAGGAACTCCTATCCGTGTGATTGACCCAATGTGGGGAATTGAAGTTCATGTTCAGGCAAGAGGTGCATACACAGTTGCAGTTAAGGATGGAAAGAAATTCTTCCTTAAGATGGTTGGTGCTAATGCAGCAGCAGATGAGAAGGATATAGTTAAGAATTTTAGAACAGCATTCATTCAGCATATAACAGATGAGATGGCAGATTATCTTGTTTCACAGGACAAAGAGATTTTAGTAGTTTGTAACAGAAAGAAATCTCTTGCCGATGATATGCTTCCAATTCTTAATGAGATTCTTGATGAATACGGAATGGAACTTATCAACTTCTATATAGAGAATATTGAAATACCTG
Organism: Agathobacter sp.; assembly: GCA_036308285.1. Taxonomy (GTDB): domain Bacteria; phylum Bacillota; class Clostridia; order Lachnospirales; family Lachnospiraceae; genus Roseburia. The sequence continues at coordinate 4,621 of JAXJVZ010000058.1, forward strand.
AAGACGATGAGTGTATGGCACGTATCCGTGAGCTTAGAATCCTAAGACAGGAAAAACAGTTTGAGCGTGAGCAGAGTGCAGCTGATGAGAGACTTAGATTCAATCTTAGAAGAGAGTCTTCTGAGGCCGACAGATATGTATCAGGACAGATGGCTCAGGCTGATTACGAGCGTATGTCGATCAGGGATCAGGATGGCAATAATGGATGGGCTCGTCAGGAATCAGCTGAGATATTAAAGGGGGCCGCAAATAATGATGGTATGGGTGGAGCCTTTGTTGGAGCCGGAATGGGAATGTCTGTAGGAATGGCTATGGGCAACATGATGAACGGCATGCAAAATGGTGCAGAAGGTTCACCTCTTATGGGAAACGGCAACGGACCTAAGAAAATAATCTGTAAGAACTGTAATTCGGTAGTTCCGGAAGGAATGAAATTCTGCGGATGCTGTGGAACTAAGGTAGAAGAGGAAAAAGCAAAGTGTGCTTCATGTGGAGCATTGCTTATTCCGGGAATGAAGTTCTGTGGAGAATGCGGGACACCTGTTGCTCCTGTGAAGAGAATCTGCAGGGAATGTGGACTTGAGGTTCCAGAGGGAATGTCATTCTGTGGTGGTTGCGGAACTAAGTTTGAAGGATAGGAGAATTGAATATGCATAGATTAAATGACAAAAAGATTATGAAGGCGATTATTGCCCTTGTGATTATTTTAGTAGCTAATATTGGAATTTTTGTTCTGGGTTCTGATTTTACGGCAAGCTTTTGGATTGGATATGTTTATACAATGCTTGCAGCAGTGATTACAACATATGTTGAAATCTTTTTTGCACCGAAAGAAGAATTGATTTTCAGGTATCCGATATCAACAGTAACATTCGTATACTTAGTAGTTCAGATTGTTGCATTTATTATTGGTTCTCTATTATTATGGATGTTTCCGTTATTGGTATTTTTCGTACAGCTATGTATTGTAGCTGCATATATAGTTCTTTTTATGTCTGTACTTTTACATAACACTACTACCAAGGAACAGCAGGAAATTAGGGCTAAAGACATAGTGAATTTTAAGTACATTCTTGATACAATGAATACAGTTATTTCAAAGGTAACCTACGTTGACCCTAACAGGAAGATGCTTCAGCATGCATATGACTCACTTGCAAGCGGGCAGGTAAAGAGTGATATTTCCGTTATGGATATTGAACAGCAGATTTTAGCAGCAATTGGCAGAGTTGATTTGGCAATAGGGGAGCAGAATGCTGCAGAAATCAAAGCCGGCTGTGATGAGATAGAGTATCTTGCAGCTGAGCGTAAGCGCAGATTAAGTCAGCGTGTTCCTTTTTAAAAATTTACACAAAAGAGAGGAAAAATTATGAACAACAATGTTACACCATGGTATTTTTCTTGGCCGGTAATTATTATCGCATTTATTTTTGCATGGCCAATAGGTTTAGGACTACTTATTGCAAGAAACCTTAAAAATAAGCAGTCAATCTTTCTTGGCTCAACTGACAAGAGAAAATATCTTGCAGCAGGAGCTGTGCTTATAGTTTTGGCAATTATCAGTTTCTCAAATGACGGCACATTTATGGGATTTGTATATCTTGGAGGCGGGGTTGCACTTATAGCATATGCCAACGTTCTCGTTAAGAAATCACAGAGAAACCGCATGTACATAGATATGATTGTTAACAACAATGAGACAAGTCTTGATAAGATTGCGAGTGTGTGTAACATTCAGTATGAGACAGTATTAAAAGAAGTTAAGCAGCTTATCTCATTTAATGTTTTGAAGAATGCTTCAATTGATGAGACAAGCAGAAGTATTACGGTTGTAAAGGCTCAGCCTGCACCAGTACAGAATCTTACACAGTTTGTAAATGAGGTGACGGATGGTTTTACAGGAAGTGCATCTGTTAACAACGCTCCTGTAAGTTGCTCATGTCCTGGGTGTGGTGCTAAGGTCGTAATTACACCTGGACAGACAATAATTTGTGAGTATTGCGATACTCCTATTACAGCTAATTAGGAGGTTTGACATGGGATTTTTTGATGATATGAAGGGGTCTATCTCTACAGTAGGAATGGGATTAACCCAGAAGGCAACTGATATGTCAGGCTCAGCAAAGCTTATTTTCCAAATCAAGGAAGAGGAGAAAAAGCTTGAGGAGAATAAAAAAGAAATTGGACGAATCATGTTCGAACAGTTCCCGGACGAGGCAAAAAAGCTTTGTCCGGAGCTCTACCATGATACAACAGAGCTTGTTAAGAAAATAGCAAACGATAAGAAAGAACTAGCTGTTTTAAAGGGAATGAAGATATGTCCGAACTGTGGGGCAGAGCAGGATAAGGAAGTTATTAACTGTACTGTATGTGGAATGAACATGCAGGAGGCTGCGCGAATCATCAGTGATATGGCACCACAGGATAGGTTTTGTCCAAATTGTGGACAGAAGCTTATGCCAGATGCTAAATTCTGTGGAGCATGTGGAACTCAGATTTAATACGTGAAATAATTAAGCCAGCAGTATTTTTAGCTGGCTTTTTGTTTTTAATTTTTTGGAGGGAAAAATGGATACAACAACACCTTTTCTATCAATAAAAAGTAATGCTAATTTAGTCATACTTGAAGATGGTGCCATAAGAACGGTACCGCTTGATTCACGGACTGAGTGGACTATTGGCAGAAGTGCACCAGGTAATGAACCTGATATAGTACTTAATTCAAAAATTGTAAGCAGACAGCATGGAAAGCTTCTGAATCTTAACGGACAGTGGTTTTTTGCTGATAATGGAAGTGCGAATGGAACATATTACAATGGGGTTAAGATAGAAGCAGATAAAGATGGTAATATGTTCCCAGTATCATTAGCTAATGGTGATATATTAAGAATTGATTCTAATAATCTTCTTAATCCTGATTCAAGAGGAGTGTGGATGATGTTTTCAACTCATTCTCATGGCAATGTATGGAATACAATTTTGCTTGATAAGGATGAGACATCATTTGGACGAGATGATGAAATCTGTGATGTTGCAATTCCCTTATCTTATATTTCGGGAAAGCATTTTGTAATAAGACATAGAGACGATAAGTATTATGTTATGGATTGCGATTCCATGGCTGGTACATGGCTCAATAATGAGAAGGTTACGGGAGAGATTGGGCTTAATGAGAAGGATTGTATAGCAATGTGTGACTGCACGTTTATTTTTACAGGTGAGTCACTTATTTATAATCTTCCAGCCAGAAAGAAGCCTCGCAGTATTTCAAGAGATACTTCTATGCATATGGAAGCGGTTAACATTACACCAGATGTTGCAGTAAAAGTTGAGGAAAGCGAAAGTAGAGCACCAATACCATTATTTGATCCGATGACAGGTGAAAGATTAAATCCGGCAACTTCAGCATCATCTTTATCTGATACAATGTATGTAGCAGATGAGTTATATACAATACCTGATGAAGAAAAAGAAGTAATTTTAAGAGCTGACATTAAGACAAAGGTGGTTCCAAACAATTCGGGAATTGGAGAAAAGGAGCTTATAAGAGACGTAAAGGTAGAAGTGAAAGAAGCAAGTCTCGTTGCATTATTAGGTGGTTCCGGAGCTGGTAAATCGACTGTTATGAACTGCCTGAATGGAATGGAGACCAAGGGTGTAACTGGAACCATTGAGTATCAGGGTGTGGATTTACTCAAGAACTTTGAGAGAATGAAATATCTGATTGGAAGTGTTCCACAGGAGCAGGTATTTCATCCGTCACTTACTGTAGAAAGTGAATTAAAGCATGCGGCTAAGAGACGTCTTCCAGGGGATACAAAGCGTAAGGAAATAAATGCGCATGTAGACCTTGCAATTGAACAGTTAAAGCTTACCAACATCAGGAAGAATAAAATCTGTAAGTGTAGTGGTGGTGAGCAGAAGCGTGTTAATATCGGAATAGAGCTTGTTGCGGACAGACAGCTTTTATGTCTGGATGAGCCGGATGCAGGACTTGATCCAGGAACAAAAAAAGAACTTTTTACTATCCTTAGAAATCTGGCACATGAAGAGGATAAGAGTATATTAGTTATCATTCATGACGTTTCAGATATTGATCTGTTTGACCAGATTATTATGATGACAAAGGTTGATAATGTTGGACGTCTTGCATTTTCGGGTACACCGGATGAAGCGAGAAAATATTTTGGAGTAGACATTAAGGAGGCATATGGCCTTCTTGCAGAATGCCCGGAAAAATACGTAGAAGGAGTTTAATGAGAACATGGAAGGAAGAAAGAGAATTTCAGCTTTTAGAGAGTGGAAGGATTTTACAGGGGAATATTTTGAAATATTGTTTGGAGATAAAAAGAATCTGCTTATATCTCTTCTGTTTCCGCTTTTGGCAGCATTTATTTTAATCTGGATTGCAGGTGAGAATATGTTTATCCAGTATGAAGGAACTAAATCAGGAAGTTTCGTATTAGTAAGTGCAGCTATCTGGGGAGGGCTGTTCAATTCAATACAGACTGTTGTAAAAGACAGGGCAAATGTTAAAAGAAGTTATGTGGCTGGTGCAAGACTCAGATGCTATACAGCATCAAGAGCATTAGTGCAGTTATTATTATGTATTGTACAGAGTGGAATTCTTACATTAAGCTATATTGGAGTAACCGCAAAATATGGTAATGATTATCCAAAATCCGGTGTGGTTTTTGACCAGACATTATTAGAATACTATGTGACAATTTTACTTTTGATGTATGCAGCTGATGCAATGGGACTTATGATTTCATGTATAGTAAGAAAAGAAGAAACAGCAAATGTAATGGCTCCATATATTCTTATTGTTCAGCTTATTTTCTCGGGAATTCTTTTTGAAATGGAAGGTGTGGCTGATTATGTATCATATGTGATGATAAGCCGTTGGGGAATGGAAGCTCTTGGTTCTACAAGCAAGTTGAATGATTTGCCACTTAGACTGGCAGAGCAGGCACCAATGCTGGTAAAAGAGTTCGAGGACAGATTTGATTCGACACAGTCACATGTCTTTATGGTATGGGGAATTTTATTTGGATTTAGTATTGTATTTATTATTTTAGGAAATATATTTTTACACAGGGTATCAAAGGATGCTAAGTAAGGGGGGAACCTCACTATGGAGAACAGAGGGTGCCTTAATGCGGCAGTTAAGTCAGATGTTGGATTAAAGAGGCATAATAACGAAGATAATTATATTTTGGGACACTGCCTGAATATTGATGGCACTAATGAATCGGATTCGTATATGAGCAGTTCGGTTGAAGAATGGATGTGCTGCGGTGTATTTGATGGAATGGGTGGGGCTGATTATGGTGAGCTTGCATCACTCCGCGCCGCAGAATGTTTTCAGGAAGCTTTTCTTACGGATACTTCTGGATACGATGAAGATGAGATAAGCGAAATGGTAGAAAATACCTTTAATAATGCCAATAAAATGGTGTGTAGTCTTGGAAAAGATGGTTCAATATGTGGGACAACCGGTACTGTGGTTGTCACTAATGGAAATAGATTCAGAGTTTTTCATGTTGGAGATTCGAGAGCATATCTTCTTAGAGGAAATGATTTGTTCTTACTTACAAAGGATCAGACTGTAGCGCAGATGAAGATAGATATTGGGGTTTATCAGGATAAAAGTCAGGTAAAAGAAAAAGAAAATCACCAGTTGACGGAGTTTATCGGATGCGAGGTTGATGGAAATATTCTTATACCGTTAGAAAGTTCATGGCGAGAGCTTTTAGTAGGAGATAAGATATTGATTTGCAGTGATGGTCTTTATGATATGTGTTCGGACAGGCAGCTTTTTGACATTTTTAAAATGAAGCTTGAAGTTGAAAAGCTGGCACAACAGTTTGTTAATGGGGCATTGTCAGGTGGCGGCAATGATAATATTACAGTACTTGTTTTAGAAAGGGTTTAGTATGTCAATTGATGCAAGAGCGAAGTCTTATGGAAAAATATGGGGAGGCTGGACAATAGGAAAGCTTCTCGGTACTGGTTCAGGCGGAAAAACAGCAGTTTTTGAACTGACAAGGGACAATCTTACTTTTACAGAGCATTGTGCTATGAAGGTAATCAATATTATCGATGAACAGGTTAGCTACGATGAAATCTCTGCAGAGTATAAAGAATATTATAATTCAAGAAAAAAGGAAATGAGAAAAAACGCTGAGGCAGAGGTTAATCTTATGCATCAGCTTAAGGATTGTTATAATGTTGTTCAATATTATGATTTTGAATTCAATGACTGGCAGGAAGAGAATGCGTTTGGAACAGACCTTTTGATTAGAATGGATTATCTTGGTAATCTTAATGCGAAAATGAAAAAAGAGGGAGTAAACCAGGCTGAAATAGTTCAAATCGGAATTGATATCTGTACAGCCTTAGAGGGGTGTGCTACACATAATATTATTCACAGAGATATAAAACCTGATAATATTTTTTCAAATGGATCAAGGTATCTTCTTGGAGATTTTGGTATTTCAAAGATTATTGAGAATGGAATGGGTGCACAGACTAATAAGGGAACTGCTCATTATGCAGCACCAGAGCAGTTTGCAAATGTTACGGCAGCTAATTTTTATGACAACAGAGTTGATATATACAGTTTGGCACTGACGCTGTATGTGTTAGCTAATAAAGGCAAGCTTCCTTTTTCAAATAAGGTGATGAATACACAACTTGCAATTCAGATGAGACTTACCGGAACTCCTTTTGAGGAAATAGAGGGAATTAATCCTGTACTCATGCAGGCTATTCTCATTGGATGTAAGCACAACCCGGACGAGAGATATAGAACTGCAACAGCTTTTAAAACTGCTCTTTTACAGGTTAAGGAAATTCTTGCAAAAGAAGGTAAAATTGTATTAACGGCAGAAGTAAGTAAACAATACGAGACTGATTCTGCCTTAAAGGCACAGACTGGAAAGCAGACAGATATATTAGGTGGACAGAATGAACTTGTATCGTACGAGACAGAAGCCGCCCTTGAGATGCCACAGGCGAAAGTGATGTCCGGGCATGAGGGAGAAAGCTACGAGACCCAGCCAGCGTTAGAGATGGCTCCTGTTAGGATGCAAGTAGACTCCAAGGAAGAGGGAAACTACGAGACCCAGCCGGCGTTAGAGATGGTTCCCGTTAAGAGGCAGGTAGACTCCAAGGAAGAGGAAAGCTACGATACAGAGGCCGCACTAGAGATGCCACAGGTGAAAGTACTGTCTGAGTTGGAGGGAGAAAGTTACGAGACCCAGCCTGCACTAGAGATGCCACAGGTGAAAGTA
>JAXJVZ010000059.1:0-7402 GCA_036308285.1 Agathobacter sp.
AGGATGTGATAGGATATCTTGAAAACTGGGCGGATATGGTTATTGTCCGTCACAAGGATTTGTCGCTGATAGAGTATATGGCAAAGCATTCAAAAATTCCAATTATAAATGCCATGACATCAGTAAATCATCCGTGCGAGATATTAGCAGATTTGTATTCTCTTTCCAAAAGATATAAGGATTATACAGAAAAAGAAGTTCTTTTCATGGGCGCTAAAGGGAATATTGGAAATACATGGAAAGAGGCATCGGAATTAGTGGGATTTAATTTTACACAGACTTGTCCTAGAGGATATGAGATTGACGGAGCTAGTGTCTGTTATGAAATTGACAAAGCACTTGTTGGCAAAGATATTATTTGCACAGATTCAATTCCATCAGCGGCGAGGGATGACTTTAAAGGATATCAGATCACATTAGAACGTCTTAGTTATGCGAATACAGATGCCTGCTTAAATCCGTGTCCGCCATTCTTTAGGGGCGAGGAAGTGTCGGCAGATGCTATTGATAGTAAATATTTTGTGGGATATGAGTTTAAGAAATCTTTGGTGGAAGTACAGCAGGCAATTATATGCTATTTGCTTGGATATGAGTAAATCTTATGCCTGTGGTGCGAGATATTGAATAAATTGAAGGAGGACTAATTATGCAGTGTAAGAATTTAGAGGAAGTAAGAGAAAATATTGACAGAATCGATAATGAAATCATTAAGCTTATTGCTGAAAGAGGAACGTATGTAATACAAGCATCAAGCTTTAAAAAAGATGAAGACGGAGTAAGGGATACAGCAAGGGTAGAAAAAGTGATACAAAAAGTAAGGATGAAAGCTAAAGAGTATGGAGCAAATCAGGATATGGTAGAAGCTTTATATAGAGAAATGATTTCAAGATTTGTAAGCATGGAAATGAAAGAGTTTCAGGGAAAGAAGAAGGAGTGATGAGGCATGGCGTTCCAATTAAATAATGTAGTACCATGGGGAAGGAACATGGATGAATACAAATCAATGTTTCTCCTGAATGAGGAAGATATGAAAAAGAAAATAGCAGGATTTGGTGATGGTCCGGCAAGCTTTAATTTTGAAGCTGGTTTATCCGAAGGAAGATACAGATATCACGAACTTCCCAATTGCATACCGGTAGAAGAAAATTATTATGATATTGGCTTAAGTTCACATATTCTTTTGCTATATACACAGTTAGGGTTTAACTTTCATGTAAAAGCAATTAATGAAATGATGAGAGTTTGCAAAGAGGTAAGAATATTTCCTGTTGTTGATCTTGATGCTAATCAGACAAATATGATTTCGGATGTTATTGACGAATTTAAAAAGAAATATGATGTAGAGCTTAAAGCGACAAATTATCAATTTCAGAAAAATGCAAATAAAATGCTTTTGATACAGAAAACCAAAGAAGTCGTTGAAGCAATTACTCAAAAATAATATAATGATAAGAAACTGGAGCTTTTTTAATAATCACAAAAGAGGACAAATGACATGCAGGCATCACACAAGTTAATAAAACCATTAACAGAAGTGAAATATTTAAATGCGGATAATGTTAGCAGATATCGTTGCATTATGCGCATTTTTTTTGAAAATTATGAGAAATTGAAATATTGGCTGTATCAGGAAGAAGTATATGAAGAAATGATAAAGGATCCATTATGGGAGGATTATAAGCTAGAGCAGTGCCAACAAGATTTATCGATGCTTACAGAATGGAAAAATCTTAATACAATTCAGGATACACGAAAAGTTACTTCAATAGAAGAATTCAGAAACAAAAAATATAGATATCAGATGTCTGAATATAGTGTTGAGATAGAGCGTCTTGTACTTCGTTTGGAAAATCTTTTTATAGAAGGATCTTCTCTTGAACCAACGTTACTTGAAAGAATCAGGATAGATATAGAGCGAATGCCAGATATGGCAAATGAGGAAAGTTCTAAAATCTATACATGGTGGACAGATTTAAATAATGATTTTATCAGACTGAATCAGAATTATCAGGATTATATTCGTGACCTAAATAGCGTTAAAGCAGAAGAAATGATGCGAACAAAAGAATTTCTGATTTTTAAAGACCGATTGATAGAATATTTGAGAAGTTTTATTAAAGGGTTACAACGCAATGTTGGTGTAATTGAGGAATGCCTTAGATTTCAGGATGAAGAACTGCATAAAACAATTTTTCAAAAAATAGTAGATTATGAGCTGTTAATTCCTCGTATTGATGGTGAAGTCTCAAAGGAAATGATTGAAACGAAAATCGAAGGAAGATTTCAAAGTATTTATGATTGGTTTGTCGGAAGCGATGGACAGGAAAATGAAGCAGCTAAGCTTTTTGATGCAACAAATGAAATAATTCGAAGAATAACAAGATATGCAGCTACACTTAGCGAGAAAAATGCACTTGGCGCAAATAGGAAAGAAGAATATAAAAAAATTGCCGAGCTTTTCATGAAATGCGATGATGTTGCAGAGGCACATAAAATGTCCGCGATGGTTTTTGGAATGGAAAGACCATTTCATATCGGTGCAGATAGTATCAGGGAGACAGATAGTATAAATAAGGGTGTGTATGAGGAAGCTCCGCTTCAAGTAGAATTAAAACCCAGAATTCGAACATACCGTGAAAAAACAAAGCGCTCTTCAATAATTGAGTCTAAAGAGAAAAAACTTGAAACACGTAGAATGATGTTACAAAAGCAAAAGGAGGAGATGCAGAAGCTCAAACTCCTTGAGAGAGATGGAATAATTGATTTTTCAGAACTTCCAATTATAGAGACAAGAATAAGAGAGATACTTTTGAAGTGGATTTCGGATGCAATGGAATCTGCAGACTATACAGCTAGAACGGACGATGGAAGAACCTATATTTTAGATATAAATGATAATTATGAAAAATGTGTAGTACATTGTGAGGATGGGAATTTTACAATGCCAAAGATGAAAATCGTTTTTAAAGAGGAACTATAAGCATGAATGAATTAGAAATTTTGTTAAATAATCGATGGATACTGAAATCTGATAATAAAGAACTTTATTATCAATTAAGAGATGCCGTTGGAGATTTAAGAAAGTTTTCAAATGAAAAACTGGGATGTCAGATAATCGATAATTCTATTTTGATAAAAATGGAGAAAATACCAGCAGTTCCAGAAGCCTTTATGGGAATACAGCAGTTTACTTCAAAAGAAGAATATACATACCTATGTATTTTACTAATGTTTCTTGAAGATAAAGACGCGCAGGAACAGTTTATCCTCTCGCAGCTGACAGAGTATATATCAGCGAATCTGCCAGGAGAAATTACAGACTGGACATTGTATATCAATAGAAGGCGATTGATAAAAGTGCTCAGATATGCAGTAGATCAAGGTCTGTTATTTGTAACAGACGGGACAGATGATGTGTTTATGGATGCAGCTGATGGAGAAGTATTGTATGAAAATTCAGGGGCATCAAAATATTTTATGAGAGTTTTTCCGAGGGATATTATGGAATATTCAAGTCCAGAAAATTTCCGTGAGAGTGAGTGGTTTGAGCTAGATGAAGACCGTGGATTTGCACGAAGAAACAGAGTCTATAAAAGACTTCTGTTTGCTCCGGCGATGTATAGAGAAGATGGTTCTGAAGAGGATTTTGAGTATTTAAAATATTATAAAGGCAGGCTGATTGATGAATTAGAGCAGATGTTTGATTGTCATGTTCATATTCATCGTGGCAGTGCGTATATCTTATCAGGGGATGATTGCAGGATGGGGGCTACATTTCCAGGAAATAATGCGCTTGCAGATATAATCCTTTTATGTTGCGGAGAAATTAGAAAAAAGATAGATAAAGAAGAGTGGAAAGTCACGCAAGATGAAATGTGCATTGTAGACAAAATATCGTTGGAAAATTTGATTAAAGATGTAAAGAGTAAATATGGTATGGGCTTTTCAAAGTCGTATCGCCAGATGCCGGAGGGAGAATTTTCTAATGTGGTAATTGAAGAGATGGAGCGTTGGATGTTTTTGAAGAAGGTAGATGAATCACATATGATAAAAATATGTCCACTTGTTGGAAAGATTCAGGGAAGCTATCCAAAGGACTTTGCAGGAGGAAATGAAAATGAATAGTAGATGGCAGGCTAATAAAATCGGACTTATAAATTTCTGGTATTATGACGAGCAGGAATTTCCTTTTGTAAAGGGTCGAATGTTACTACGAGGATCAAACGGTTCAGGAAAGTCAGTTACAATGCAAAGTGTTGTTCCACTTTTGCTTGATGGAAATATGAGTCCGGAAAGATTAGACCCATTTGGTTCAAGAGATAGAAAAATGAGTAGTTATCTGCTTGAAGAAAATGATTCAAGGGAAGAGAGAACAGGTTATTTATATCTCGAATTCAAGAGAAAAGATAGTGATACATATCTTACAATTGGAATGGGAATTCGAGCCAGAAAAGGTAAACCGCTTGACAAATGGTATTTCAGTCTTACAGATGGACGCCGCGTAGGCAAAGATTTTTTCCTGTATAAAGATATTGGTGAAAAAGTTACTCTTTCCAAAAAAGAATTAGAAAACAGAGTAGCAGAAGGTGGACGAGTATTTGATAGACAAATTGAATATATGGATTATGTCAATCGTCATGTATTTGGTTTTGAGACTACCGACGAATATAAAGAGATGATAGATTTGCTGATACAGCTTAGAACACCAAAGCTGTCAAAAGACTTTAAACCATCTGTAATAAATGATATATTAAGTGATTCTCTTCAGCCACTTTCAGATGATGATTTGCGTCCCATGTCAGAAGCAATTGAGAGCATGGACAACATGAATATGAATTTGAAAAGTCGCAAAGAAGCAAAGCAGGCAGCAGAAAAGATTAATTCGGTTTTTGGTAAATACAACAAAGTCTTGCTTTTAGAAAAGACAGATAAATATGTCCAGGTACAGCAGAAACTACAACAGCTTAATGAAGAGCAAAAAACAAATCAGAAAAAATATAAAGAATACAATAACAGGATAGAAAGTCTTGAAAAGGAAATTCAACAAATAAATGAAAAAAAGGAATTATTAGAAAAAGAAAAAGACTCTCTCAATAATAGCAATGCAGTGTCATTAAAGGATAGAGAAACAAAGCTCTATGCTGAAATTGAGTCTGATAAAATGAATCTTGAAAAGAAAAACCATACATTGTCACTAAAACAAGAACAATATCAAGATGTGCAAAATCAGATAAAGGATGAAGAAGACAGGAAGTACAATAAACAAAAGGAAATAGATTCAATTTTAAATATCATGCAGGATGAAGCAGAACAAATGTCATTTCAGGAATTTGAATTTATGAAAGATGAATTCAGTCAGGATATGGAAAAGGAGTTTAAGTTTGAGCTTCACAGACAGCAGTTTGATAATACATATAAGAGCATCGTAGAGGGAGAAAAGCTTCTTGAAGAATTAGATAGCCTTGACAGGCAAAAAGATGAACTTCTTCAAAAACGAGAGCAGAAGATAAGGGAAATTGATTCAATTCAGCGAAAGATTTCAGAGCTTGAGTCAGTCTTGGTACAGGTAGGGAATGAATGGAAAGAAGCCTTGTACAAATGGAGCGAGATTAACTTGGAGCTTAAATTAGAAAGAGACATTCTCGGTGAAATTAGTAAATTTGCAGATGATTACAATGAGGCTTCTGATTTTGTTTTTGTGCGTCAAAAGGTAAATGATACTTACCTGGAAAAAAAGATGCATATAGAGCGTGAGCTTAATTTGAATCAAAATGAATGTGCTCAGATAAAGGAAGAACTCTCGAAAACCAAATCTGAGTTAGATGAATGGGAAAACCAAAAAGAACCACAGCCAGACAGAACTGAGGCGGTGATTAATAATCGTAAAAGACTTGAAAAAGCAGGAATACCATATCAGGAATTTTATAAGGTAATTGAATTTGGAGCAGGACTAGATGATGAAACTTGTAATCATTTAGAGGAAGCACTTCTTAGAATGGGAATACTCGATGCAATCGTGGTTGATGAACAATATAAAGAACAGGTGCTTGCACAATCTAAAGGTTGTGAAGATAATTACCTTTTTGCAGGAAAAACTGCGGCTGAGAAAAGCCTGCTTGATGTATTAGAGTTAAATGATGAAGTAAATGATATTTTTTCTAATCAGAGAATTACAGGAATCCTTAGAAATATTGCTTTTGATGCAGATGACCTTGTATCAGTATCTGCTGATGGCTCATATAAAATGGGTATTGTTTTTGGTACAATTTCAGGAGAATATGAAGCCAGCTTCTTAGGAACAAAAGCAAGAGAAAGAAATCGTCTTGCAAAAATACAAGAATGTAAGAGTCTGATTGCAGATTATGAAGAGACAATAAAAAAACTTGAACAAGAAATCAAAAATTTAGGTATCAGAAAAGAATTACTTGATAAGGAATTAAAAGAACTTCCAAATGATGCTGATATGAGAGAAGCCTTTAAGCTTCTTTCAGAGAAAGAGCATGAGTTGGATAGAGAAAAAGGTGAAGTGGCAAGAGTTGATCAGCAGCTGACTTCTCTGGCTGAGGAAATTAAAGAACAAAAGAGAACAGCTTTAGAGATATCCGAAAAACTATATTTGACATGTTCTTATAATGTATTTAAAAATGCAAAAGCCGCCGCCGAAGGCTATGACAAAAATTTAATTGAACTAAAGTCTAATCATGAATTGTTTATCAGAAGTGTGGAACATCTGAAAGACAGAAGAGAGTATCTTGAAGATTTGGATTTGGATATGGATCAGGTTCGTTATGATATTAGAGCATTCGAGAAGAAAATCAGACAGAATACTGATGAAAGAGATTCAATCCTAAAGCAGCTTGAATTAACAGATTATGAATCTATCAAAGAAAGATTGGATGAATGTATAAATTGGTTAAATTCTTATCCAAATTTATTTGAAGCGCGTGTATCAGAAAGAACAAAAGCTGTGGATGATGCAGAGGCTAATCAAAAAAATATATCTATAAATGAACAAAAAATTATTGCTTATGAAAAGAAGCTTGAGTATTATTCAAGATGTTATGAGCAGGAGAAGCTACTTGGTTATGTTGACATTCCACCAGAGATTAGTGATGATGTAAAGAATATTTATGATTATCTGGCATGCGATGTAAAAACTTCAGATAAGGATAATATAGTAAACAATTTGAATAAGGTATACTTTGAAAATAGAGGATTTTTGACAGATTATCAGCTTACTCAAAGTGAATTATTTGGAGAAATGCAAAACGAAGAATATGCAGATGAATATAATCCAAAAAGAATGGATATTCTTGCACGCTATCAAGGTGTAAAGGTATCATTTTCAAGTCTTTTGGCTCATCTTGAAGAAGATATCAATGAGTTAGAAAACCTGATAAAA
>JAXJVZ010000060.1:0-5153 GCA_036308285.1 Agathobacter sp.
AGTATCAATATCTATATGTACAATTTGTGCTTTTGGTGCAAATTCATTCAAATCACCTGTGATTCTATCGTTAAATCGTGTGCCAATTGAAAAAAGAACATCGCATTCTGAAACAGCCATGTTAGCCGCATACTTTCCATGCATTCCACAGTTTCCAACATAGAGTGGATGGGTCGTAGGAATTGCGCCTTTTCCCATTACTGTCGTTACTACAGGAACATCTTCTTTTTCAACAAACTCAAGGAGTTTTTCGTTGGCACCTGCAAGATTTATTCCTCCACCTGCAAGTATTAGAGGTCTCTTTGCAGACTTTAAAAGCTTGTAGGCTTTCTTAAGCTGTCCCACATGAACATCCTTATTAATCTTATAACCTCTGATATCAACTTTGTCCGGATAATCAGCCGGACCTGATGCAGTCTGAATATCCTTTGGGATATCAATAAGAACTGGTCCCGGCTTTCCTGTGCGGGCTATGTAGAATGCCATCTTAATTATTTTACCTAAGTCTTTTCTATCTCTTACGGTAACACTGTATTTTGTAATACTTCTTGTCATTCCAACTATATCGACCTCCTGGAATGCATCGTTACCGATAAGATTCAGTGGAACCTGTCCTGTAAAACAGACTAATGGAACATTGTCGTAATGTGCATCAGCAAGTCCTGTTATGGTATTTGTAGCACCAGGACCACTGGTTACAAGACATACACCAACTTTGCCTGTAGACTTTGCATAACCTTCTGCCTCATGAATGAGAGCCTGCTCATGGCGTGGAAGCACAAGGTCTATCTCATCTGTTTTATATAATTCGTCAAATAAGTCTGTTACAGTTCCTCCCGGATATCCGAAGATTGTATCAACACCTTCTTCCAGGAGCGCTTTAACAAATAATTTTCTTCCTGTTATATCCATCAAATTATCCTCTTATCCTTCTTTATGTAATTATTCAAAAATATTCAGAACCCCACCCATACATTCGCAAATTATTCTAAATGATTGCCATCATTTTAAGAATATATATCCATGCGGTAAGTGTAAACGCTGCAAGGAAAGTCGTCATCACAACTATACTCGCTGTGAGCACGCCATCATTTTTCATATTCTGTGCCATTATGTAACAGCTCGGTGTCGTTGGTGCTGCAAGCATAATAAGTATCGCTATAATTTTCTCACCACTAAATCCCATCCATATGGCAACAGGTAAAAAAACAAGCGGTTGAATAACCAGTTTAATCATCGATGCTGCCACTGTTGGTTTTATTTTTGCAAGTGCCTTTCTTCCTTCAAAACCAGCACCAAGACCAATCAAAGCAAGCGGTGTTGCAAGTGATGAAACAGAATTTACTGTCTTATTTACCACCTCAGGAAAATCGATTCCAATAAGTGCAACGACTACTCCAAGTACAATGGAAATGATTATAGGATTCTTTGCAATATTAATGCATGCCTTTCTTATCTTTCCCAAATCCTTCTCCGCATTTTCATCATTTGCCTCAAAGGTAAGCACAAGTACTGAAAAAATATTGTATAAGGGCACCGCTCCAATTATCATCATAGGTCCCATGGCTGACGGACCATAAATATTGTTAATAAAAGCAAGTCCCATAACTGCTGCACTACTTCTAAAGGAAGCCTGTACAAAGGCACCTCTCATGGTCTTTTCTTTTAGAAAAAGCTTTGCACCTGCCCACACAAGCCAAAAACAGATTGTCGTGGATATTGCGCAGAAAAGCACAAACTTAATATCGAACTCTGCCCTGATATCCACTCTTGAGAGGTCTCTGAACACCATAAATGGCAGAGTAATATTATAATTAAATTTATTAGCCACTTTCACAAAATGCTCATCTAACATTCCAATATTCTTAAGAACTGTTCCAAGTAGCATTACAAGAAATATTGGAAGAACAACATTCAGGCTAAATAAAAAATCACTCATTTATTTCTTCACCTTCTCATATCTGTAGAAGAAGTACTCTAAATCAAAGTATGTCTGCTCCTCACTATCACCAGTGATTACCCACTCTTCTTTCTCATCGAGATTTGGGAAATATGCATCTGCATCATACTCATATTCAATCTTTGTGATATGGGCAACATTGCACTCATCTACTAACTGCTCATAAATCTTCTGCCCACCTATAATAAAAATATCCTCTGATGGATACTTCTTAAGCTCCTCATGCAACTGGTCTAATGAATTAACAACAATTGCACCTTTTCCATCATAATTTTTATCATGTGTTAAAACTATATTTGTTCTATTCTTAAGAGGGGTTCCATTAGGGAAACTCTCTAATGTTTTTCTCCCCATTACAACAACTTTTCCTGTTGTTGTCTCTCTGAAAAATTTCTGATCGGCCGGTATTCTAACAAGTAACTCATTATTCTTACCAATAGCCCAATTCTTATCTACAGCTGCAATTAAATTCATATTTAAACCTCACTTTTTTTGTTTTTTGGCTATTTCAGAATTGCATTTCCATGTGTCAGGGTAGAAATGTGGCTTTTTGAAACAAATTAATAAATAGAGCCACATAAACATTTTGAAATCTTAACTGAACGTCATTACGTAAGTCTGTAACTGTAAATTCCTCACGGCACACACTCTGTAAAGCACCGTCACATCGTAAATCTTCGGATTGGTGGCTTATAAGCTGTGGTGTAGCGGGGGTATATATATGTTCACGGACCGTTTACAACATCGGCACTTAATGAGCGAGCTGCCAGCGGCGGCACGCGAATTTAGTACCGCTATGTTGTAACCCGAGCGAGAGCGTGTCTGTGCACATATATATACCCCCGCTACACCACAGCTTATAAGCCACCAATCCCGAAGCCACTCTTACACAGCAATAGGAATATTCTTTATCTGCTCACCAGTAACGTAGTCGGTTATTTTAATGTCATCTGTTGTAAACTGATAGAAATCTTTAATATCCGGGTTGAGCCAGAATTTTGGTGCGTCATACTGCGGACGCTTGATTAATTCCTCAATTATCGGCACATGGCGGTCATATATGTGAGCATCAGCGATTACATGTACCAGTTCTCCTACCTTCATATCACAGACCTGTGCAAGCATATGAAGAAGTACTGCGTACTGACATACATTCCAGTTGTTAGCTGCAAGAACATCCTGCGAACGCTGGTTAAGGATTCCATTAAGCGTTAATTTATCCTCGCCCTTTTTCTGGGTTACATTGAAGGTCATGCTGTAGGCACATGGATAGAGGTTCATCTCATGAAGATCCTGGTGCACATATATGTTTGTCATGATTCTTCTGGAAAATGGAGTATGCTTTAAGTCGTAAATTACCCTGTCGACCTGGTCCATCATACCCTCTTTATACTGATGCTTGACGCCGAGCTGATATCCGTATGCTTTTCCGATTGAGCCGTCCTCATCTGCCCACTCATCCCAGACACCACTCTTTAAATCCCTAATATTGTTTGACTTTTTCTGCCAAATCCATAAAAGCTCGTCTGTTGCACTCTTTATGTATGTCTTTCTAAGAGTAATTGCTGGAAATTCTTTTGATAAATCGTAGCGGTTTACCACTCCGAATTTCTTGATTGTATAGGCACTTGTTCCATCTTCCCAATGTGGACGAACAAGCTCTCCCTCCGTACTTGTACCATTCTCTAAAATGTCTTTACACATACTTACAAATATCTGATCAGCGTAACTCATTATTATTCTCCTACTGCATTATTTTTGTAGTTCAAGAACGCTCCAGCGTTCTTGCTACGGAATGTGCGTCAGCTTTGCTGACATCTTCTTCTGCACATTCCTACAATCCGCATTCATATCATTAATAGATTTATTTTAACTAATCTATAGTAAAATCGCAAGAGTAATTGCATTTTCCCAAAATGCTATTCAAAAGTTCTTTTTTGATATTTAACTTAATAAATTATAAAGAAAATTTTATTATATTTTGTGAATTTGGACACATTTTATACAAACTTTTTGGGTATATTAATTACTGTAAGAACAACAAACAGTTCTTACCTATTATTCCCTTTTTAAACATTTTCATAAACTAAACTCCTCGAAAAGCAACCGATTCCCCTTCGGTTGCTTTTCTCTTTGTTGGCGAATCCGCCCAAATATGTTAAAATACCCCCATGGAATTTTATTTAGCACCAATGGAAGGCCTTACCGGACATATTGTCCGCAATGCTTTTCATCATAATTTTAATCAAATAGACAAATACTATACTCCGTTTATTCCTGCGGCCAAGGGGATGAGCAAAAAAATTGAAAGGGATATTCATCCGGACAACAACAAAGGAATCAGGGTTATTCCACAGATTATGTCCAATAAGGCAGATGAAGTCATCCATCTTGGAAAGCAGCTTAGAGAATACGGATATGATGAAATCAATATCAATTTTGGTTGTCCTTCGGGAACAGTTTCATCTAAGAAAAGAGGCTCTGGTTTTCTTGCATATCCTGATGAGATGGAAGCATTTCTTGATGATTTGTTTAGCCGTGTAGATATAAAGATTTCTATCAAAACACGTGTGGGCTATACTGACGATAAGGATTGGAAAAGAATTGCTGAAATATACAGCCGCTATCCTATCTGCGAGCTTACTGTTCATCCTAGAATTCGTACTGATTTTTATAAACCAATTCTCAGACTGGAGGACTTTGCAATTGCAGTTGATACAATCAATCAGAAGCAGACCTCTCTGTGCTATAACGGAGACATTGTAGATAATGAAAGCTTTCTTAAGATATCCCAGCAGTTCCCTACTATTGACCGTTTTATGATTGGTCGTGGACTGATTGCGCGGCCTGGTCTTATTATGGACATCAAAGGCCAGATTACAGACATGGAAGATTACAGGAAAAGACTTAGAGCCTACCATGACGAGATTGTAAGCGAATACCAGAATTTATATCAGGGACAGAAGGATACCCTGTATCGTATGAAGGAACACTGGTCCTACCTTCACAATAACTTCCACGATTGTGACAAGTATCTGAAGAAGATAAAGAAATCTCAGAATCTTACTGAATATGGAATTATCGTTAATGCAATATTTAATGAATGTGACATTAAGCTTGGTGAGTTTACCCATATAAAGTCATACTAGTACAAAAAACGCAGGAAAGATTTTACTCTTCCTGCGTTTTTATC
>JAXJVZ010000061.1:0-2172 GCA_036308285.1 Agathobacter sp.
CCTCACGTCACATGAAAGCTTCTGCTTAGGGCTGCTGTATTCCTACCCTGACCCGGTTCACAGATTTCCATTGCGCAAGACCCAGACGTCAACGCCACTTATGAAGGGCAGCTCCACCGCTCGACCCCTCTACGAAACATCACCCCAACTATAGCGGATTGTTGGTTCAAGGTACCGCTAACACCCCGGCTGCTCGGAGTCTTAAGTATAATCCATTTGCACCTTTATTGTCAAGATTTCTTTTTGCGCGCTCTTAGTTCCCTGAAGAATGTCGACAACATATTTGAACATTCTTCACCCAATAATCCAACCTCGATTTCAACCTGATGATTAAACTGTGCCATCTGCAAAAGATTAATTACTGAGCCTGCGCATCCTGCTTTGGGATTCATTGAGGCAATGACAACCTTTTTCATCCGAGACTGCACTATGGCGCCTGCACACATCTGACATGGTTCAAGTGTAACATACATGGTGCAATCCTCTAAACGCCAGTCGCCGGTTTTCTTACTTGCTTTTTTTATGGCTGAAATCTCAGCGTGTGCCAATGTATTCTTATCGGTATTTCTTCTATTATATCCTCTGGCTATTATTTTACCATTCTGTACAATTACGCAGCCTATAGGGACTTCATCTAAGGCATATGCTTTTTGCGCCTGCTTTATGGCCGCTTTCATATATTTTTCTTCCTGTGTCATAGACTTACAACTCCAAACTGTATATAATTGATTATACTGCATTTTATAGAAGGATATCAATTATGTTATTTCAATATGAAACTGACCGATTGGTGCTTAGGGTTTTAATGCCCGAGTCCGCACCAATGGTATTAGACTTTTACAATAGAGACAGAGAATTATTTGAAAAATATGAAATACAACGTACCCCGGATTTTTATTCAGTAGCTTATCTTCAGAAAGTTCTGCGTTATGAATACAACATGTTCCACAAAGGTACTCTGGCAAGATATTATGTTTTTTTAAAAAATAGACCTGATCGGATAATTGGAACTGTATGTCTTCACAACATTACCCGGCTGGCATTTATGTCCTGTGAAATCGGGTACAAGTTTTCAAGCCAGTACCATCACATGGGATATGCTACCGAGGCAATCAGACGCTGTATGGAAATTGCTTTTAATGAAATTGGATTACACAGAATCACTGCAACCGTCTGCTTCGGGAACACTGCATCAGCAAAGTTATTAGAAAATCTTGGCTTCAGTGTTGATGGAATTCTAAGAGATTATCTCATTTTAAATGGTGAGTATACTAACCATGCATTATACAGTTGTCTTTCAACCGACTATAATGCCATATCAATTTCGCATAACCAGTAACCAAATCTGCCCTCAGGTTTATCCTGAGGCGTTTTTGTTGTATCAGGTTCAAATTCATCAAATCCAAAAAGCTGTGCAACAATTTTTTCCGGCTCTAGAAACACCCCTGGAACCCCCACATAAAATTTCTCTTCCTGTTCAGTCAGAACACTTTTAATTATCAGGTATTTATAACAATAAAAACCATACAGCAAAAAACTGTTATTGCAAAGATACCAGTTTTTTCTTGGAAGTTTCTTTAAATCTTCAAGATTAATTTCCTTGTACTTTATATCCTCTGTTTCTTTTTTATTTTTTATCCTTTCACTTTTCTCATTTCTGTCTTTTACTCCGTTCCCACCTCTTTCCTCATTTATGTCTCTTATTCCGTCCCTGTCTCTTACTTCATCCCTGTGTATGTTTTCATCAGTATCCTCCCGTTTATAATTTGTATAGCTTAACATTTCCTTCATATCTACCGGTATCTGATTAAATTCCATTGCACTAATCTCTGTCTCAGGTTCCCCCGGCACTTTTTCTTCTGCAGTCTTTTCTTCTTCCCCATCAGCTCTTACACTAAACTGACCAATAACCTCCTCTGCCTTGTCTTCTCTCCAGCAGCTTGCAACAAAAAACGACTCCGCAAATTCTATTCTGATTCCAATAATATCATCCTCAGAAAATTCAAAAGAGGCATTACCAAATCCCCGTGTCACTGTTAAATTCTCTACCATAATACCTTCAACTCCAGCCTTACCCTCTACCAAGGTATAAACCTCTGCTTTGCCCGTATATCTTCCAAGATTTCTTATGCTAATATCCATTCTCTTAACAGAATCCAGACAATTCACACG
>JAXJVZ010000062.1:0-1786 GCA_036308285.1 Agathobacter sp.
GTAAAGAATGAATATATATACTCAGTGTTGTGGATTAGTAATACTCATTATTTTGAGATATTTCTATGATAGATGTAGAAAAATTAATGTTAATACAGGACGGGCATTCGAACGGGTTTCACGTTCAGTAGTCTTTTCACTGATGATGGATATTTTGTCTATTATTGCTATAACATATATGGACAAATTACCAATATTATTAGTTAAGATAATATGCAAAGCATATCTATGCTCTTTATGCTGGGCTGCCCTGATGGCATTTGGATATGTTTGTGCAGATATATCTTCAAGCGGCAAAGATATTAGAAAATGGACATACAGGCTAGGTTTCACTGGAATAGTAATAATTATTATTTTAAATGCTTTGCCGCTTAGTATATATAGCAAAGACAGAATAGTGTATACATATGGACCGGGAATAATAGCAACATATATTCTGACCAGCTTGCTTATGGCGGCCATTTTGTATATGACAGTCAGACATAAGAAGGAAATAAATTTCCGAAGGCGAAGAGGTGTAACTGTATGGATGCTAGTATGGATATTTGCAGCTGTTATTCAGTTTTTTAACAACGAATTTCTGGTGGTAGGTTTTGCAAGTTCCATAGGTGTGCTCATAATATATCTAATTCTTGAGAATCCGGAGACAAGAATAGACAGAGCTTCGGGAGTGTTTAATCTTAGTGCATTTTTTGAATATGTATCGCAGAAGATTAAAATGAAAGAGGATATGTCAATTGTATGTATTACATATGATAAAAGCATTGAGACAACAGTGTCATTTGAAACAGAAAGACAGATACTTCAGGAGATAGTTAAATTTCTGGAGGAAATTCCAAAGTCTGTTGTATTCAGGGGCTCAGGTTCAGAATTTTTACTTATTTTTCCACAAAAATAAGACTCTTTAAGTGCAATAGATAAGATTCAGGATAGATTCAGATTTGCATGGGGAGAGAAAAATAACAGAAATCTTTCAATGGACTGGTTCTGCATTGAGTCAACTAAGAATATTGAAAATGCAGTAGATATCTCTCAGATTTTTCAAAGTGCAAATGCTGAAAGAGGCAAAGCCGGAAATATTCATGGTGTGCGTATAGACAATCAAATGATTAAAAAAATCTACGAAGAGCGCGATATGGAGAATGAGATAATTGAGGCCATGAAAGATGACAGGGTAGAGGTATTCTACCAGCCAATATTCGGTTAAGGATAAAGCCTTCACAAGTGCGGAAGCTCTGGTAAGAATCCGTGATAAAAAGGGAGAGCTCATTCCTCCAGGTAAGTTTATCGAAGTGGCAGAAAAAAGAGGACTTATAATTCAGCTTGGAGAGATTGTTTTTAGAAAAGTCTGTGAGTTCATAAAGGAACATGATTTAAAAGAATATGGATTAAAATACATAGAAGTCAATCTGTCAATGGTACAGTGCGGCTACGAAAATCTTGCAGATGATTTTATACAGATAATGCAGGAGACAAAGGTTGATCCAACAGCAATTATATTAGAGATAACAGAATCTGCTTCACTGAGGGAAAAGAGTATTCTGCTTGAGAATATGAAGAAATTAAAAGCAATTGGCGTAAGATTTGCTCTTGATGACTTTGGAACAGGCCAGTCAAACCTTAATTACATTGTGGAAATGCCAATCGATGTAGTAAAATTTGACAGCACAATGATTAATGCATATTTCGAAAATGGTACAGCAACATATGTAATGGATGCTGCCATGAATATGATTCAGGGGATGGATTTGGCAATTGTATCAGAAGGAATTGAGGAGAAGGAACA
>JAXJVZ010000063.1:0-3556 GCA_036308285.1 Agathobacter sp.
TGAAGCTTAGTTATGTGGGAGATAATCTTACTGATGTTAAAGTAAAAAAATGGAGTTAAAAATGCCACCATTCCGGTGGCATTTTTAGAAACCATATAATTAGAAACCATATAATTGGTTTGAAAAGCTAAATAATTTAGGTATACATTACCTCTTATTTAATTTTTCAAGTAATTGATTGATTGTACAGTTATAAACCGGGTGTCGCAAATAAGGAGCAATCTGTGACATAGGAACAAGTACAAAATCTCTGTTCTGTAAATCAATATGAGGAATATGGAGACGCTTGGAATCAATGATGCAGTCATCATAGAAAAGAATATCCAAATCCAGTGTTCTCGGTCCCCAGTGAACTAATCTCTCTCTGTTAGCCTCAGCTTCAAATTGGTTAAGTAAATCCAATAATTCCTCAGGCATAAGTAATGTCTTAAGCTCCAAAGCACTATTCAAAAAATTATCCTGTTCAACGCCACCATATGGTTCTGTTTCAATATAATCAGCAACAGAAATAACTTCACAAAGAGGATGGTCTGAAAGCTTCTTAACAGCATCATCAAGATAGCCTTTTGTATCCCCCATATTAGAACCAAGGGCAATAAAAGCAGTATGCCAGCCACGGGTAATTTCTACACTCAGGTTCTCAACAGGCATTGCAATAGGCGCCCAGGGTTTAGCAATTTTAACATCCACCATCTGAAGAAGAGGAAAAGTAAGAAGCAGTAATTGGGCCAGTTCCTCAGCAACCGTCTCAATCAATTTGAAAGTATTATAATCAAAAAAATCCTGAACGAGATTACTAACCTCGCCATAATTAATAGAGTACTCAAGCTCGTCTGTAAGTCCCGCTTTTCTGGTGTCCGTATACAAAACCAATGACACTTCAAATTTCTGTCCAAGCATGTTTTCTTCCTTAAAAACGCCATGCTTTCCAAACACAACTAATTTTTCAATCGTAATCTTATCCATAATGTTAATCCATCCTATTAATTTATCCTTTTATTTCATAATTTAACTCTGGAAGTTTCATGAAACTTCCAGAGTTATTGTGGCGTATGCTAGTCAACCTTTTCCGTAATTATAAAAACTATAGTAGCTAATTGGTGTGCAAAAATTAAAGCATTAAATAATTATTTCAATAAACAGTAAATAAGCATACATAATCTACCCTTAGAGTTAATAGGCTTCAAGATTACGCCGTCAAAAAAAAGGGGCTGTATATATGATGATAGACCGTTGAACAACATCGGCACTTAATGAGCACAATGCAACGCGTTGTGCGAATTTAGTACCGCTATGTTGGTCACCCGAGCGAGAGCGTGTCTATAATCATATATACAGCCCCTTTTTTTTGACGGCGTAATCTTGAAGCCTATTATCTCGAAGCCAACTATCTTGAAGCTAACTACATAGAAAGAATAGCCTCCGTCATTTTGATGATGCGATAATTTTCTTTGATGTCATGAACACGGACGAAAGAGCAACCCTTCATTACTCCAACGACAGTTGTAGCTAAAGTTCCCTCAACTCTGTCTGTTGCTGGTAAATCAAGAGTAAGTCCAATTACAGATTTTCTTGAAGTTCCAAGAAGAATTGGATACCCAAGTTCATGCATTGTATCTACATGGTTAATTATCTCAAGATTATGTTCATACGTTTTTCCAAATCCGACACCTGGATCAAGAATGATTTTATCATCAGAAACACCAGCCCTTTTAGCTATATAAATACATTCCTTCATATCAGAAAGAAAATCCTTCTGAAAATTCTCATACAAAGTATTATCCCTGTTATGCATAAGACAACATGCTGCATTATATTGTGCAGTAAGCTTTGCAACTCGCTCATCATGTTTAAATCCCCAGATGTCATTGACTAAATCAGCACCAGCCTGAAGTGCAGCCTCTGTTACAGCACCTTTGTAAGTATCAATGGAAATAGGAATATCAAAGTTTTTCTTAATAGCCTCAATTACAGGAGTTACTCTTGAGATTTCCTCCCCATCCGTAATAACTTCATGTCCTGGACGGGTAGATTCCCCACCAACATCAATAATATCAGCACCCTCAGCAATCATCTGTTCCGTATGCTTTAGTGCATTATCCAAATTATTATACCTGCCACCATCAGAAAAGGAATCTGGTGTAACATTAAGTATTCCCATAATGTAACAGTGATTATTTAAGTCGAATTCTTTATTGCCTATTATCATTTTTATTGTTCCTCTCAAAAAATTTTAGAAAAATATATAATATAAGAATGTTTAATTTAATATGAAATCTCCAGATTACGCTTCTCAAAACTCCAATTGCATTCAGTATATGCGGGACAGTTGAAGCAATTTCTAGACTTTTTGTCGGCCCAGTACAAAAGCTTCGATAGTATATGACCAAAATTTTTTTCTTGAGTAGAATAAAAATGCAATGAATTGTTTAAACATAAATCATTCCTGTGCTCAAGAACGGCCTGTTTAATCATAACAATTTCCCATTGTGCAAATCCACATTCAGGAAGAATAACATCGCATAGCTTAGCACTGGCAACATCATGTGGAATATCATTTTCAATCTGACTAATTCTTCCAATATCATGCATGAGAGCCGTAGCATAAATAATTTCCCTTGTTACAGCCAGGTTGTTTGGTGCCATAGAAGTGTCTCGCAGCATAGAAGTCTCTTGCACTATAGAAATATCTTGCAGCATAGAAGTCTCTCGCGACAGAGAATCCACCTGTGACATATCAGACTCATGTAATAACTCCACAGCATCCTCAAGATACCTGATATACATTAACCTGCCAACATCCATAAAATGTTCAAGCGTATGATTACAAAAAATCCTGTTTTTTTCAGCTACCTGAAGCTTATCCAATTTCTCCTTATATAAAGGATGATTGTAAATCAAATTAACACGGTTCATGAGCGCACCATCTGCAAAAATGTCTGCTGAAGACTGTAATCATCAGCAAAAACACCTCGTGTAATAATTGTAGAAGTAATAGTACCAGGCTTTTGAACACCACGCATGGTCATGCACATATGCTCAGCTTCGAGCATAACCATGACACCTTTAGGATTAAGGTTTGCCTCAATTGCATCAGCAATCTGAGCGGTCATATTCTCCTGAATCTGAGGTCTTCTGGCAAAAACTTCAACAGTACGTGCTAGTTTGCTAAGACCGGCAACCTTTTCATTAGGAATGTAAGCAACATGGGCCTTTCCATAAAATGGAAGAAGATGATGCTCGCATGTAGAGTAGAAGGTGATGTCTTTCTCCAAAACGATGTTGTTGTTTGTTGCTGAGAACTGTTTGTTAAGGTGCCAGGCAGCATCCTCATTAAGTCCTCCGTAAATCTGCTCGCACATGCGTGCAATTCGGTCAGGAGTTTCAAGCAGACCTTCACGTTTGATATCTTCGCCGATTCCTTCTAAGATGAGGCGAACGCCTTCTTTAATTTTTTCGCTATCCATATGTTCCTCTTTTCTGTGATACTATCTATAATTTTGACATTGATAATCCATTAGTTACTCTTGTAAGTAAATATTCAGAACCCAACCCA
>JAXJVZ010000064.1:0-3636 GCA_036308285.1 Agathobacter sp.
CTCGAAATAATATCTTAGGCATACCATATCTATCTCAATTTCTGCTTCGAAATAATCGAGAAAATTATCTGAATATGCCAGATTCATTTCCTTATGTTGTCTTGTGTCTATATATCCTACGGGGAGATATTTTTCCTGAAAATGAAGGATGACACTTGAGATGTCACCCTTCTTTGTCTGAAGTCTGATTAGAAATTTTCCTTTGCCTGTTGAAAAACAAAATCTTTTGTCTGCGTAATGTGTGATTGCTGAGTACTCCATATATCTTTTCCTTTAAATGCACTTTATCCGTTTTAATACATTTTTATCATATTAAAATTTAAAGATTATTTCAAGAATAGATATAAAAGATAAACTGCATAACAAATCAACATTATTATTCCACTCACCCTGCATAATTTTCTTTTTCTAATAACACCCAGAAAAAGAACTATAGCAGCTGCTACAGCTATCACACCATCTATAATAAATTTTGCATCAAATGGTACATTAACTATCAGTGCAGTCGTTCCTATTACAAATAAAATATTAAAAATATTACTTCCTACAATATTTCCTATTGCAATATCTGCATTGCCTTTTCGTGCAGCAGTAACCGAGGTAAATAGCTCTGGAAGTGAAGTTCCTACCGCAACGATTGTCAGACCAATCACGCGCTCGCTTATTCCTAAAAATCTCGCAAGCTCTGTGGCACCATATACAGCAAATTTGCTTCCTGCAACTATTGCGATAATTCCTCCAATAATAAAAATAATCTGCTTCCATAAATCGCTTGCAGATTGCGAACTGCACTCTTTTTTATTCTTTGTAGCATTCAAAAATAAGTATGCAAGATAAAGTATGAAGCCTGCCCAAAGAATAATTCCATCAATTATATTTATCTCTCCGTCAATGCCTAATAATATTAGCAAAACGGTACATATTACCATATATGGAATTTCGTATTTCACTGTTGTTTTTTCAACAGCAATCGGTACCATAATACAGGCAATTCCTAATATAACCAGTATGTTAAAGATATTACTTCCTACGATATTTCCTATTGTTATCTCAGCACTCCCCTTGAAGGCAGCTGTAATACTTACAGCTGCCTCAGGTGCACTGGTTCCCATCGCCACAATTGTTAATCCGATAATCAGTTCCGGAATTCCTATACGAGATGCCAGCTTTGCTGCTCCATCAACAAAATAATCTGACCCCTTCACCAAAAAAAAGAAACCAAGTATTAGTATTGCTATATTTATTATTATTTCCATTTTGTGCTCCTTGCCTGTTACTTATCTTTATCATCCAATATTCTGTCTGTCATCACTGATAAAATTTTTCCAAGTAAATAAATAACTGCAACCTGAACTGCTATCATTGCTGTTGCTATCAACAAAGTATAAACTACTGAACTCATATCCATCCTACCTCTCATTCTCTTCTACATTATCCTGTAAGTCTGTTTTATTATCTCGTGATGGTCCATTTTCGTACCACCAGGCCAGAATTGTGCCTCCAACTATTACAATTACTGATATTATAATTACTGCGTTATAAAGCATAATTTCCTCCTCTAAAATAATTTTTTGCACGCAAAATAGACCTATGCAAAACATAGGTTAATATCTGAGGTTTTTATGCTTTTTTCCCATCCTTACTATGAATAAACCTAAGAATGTATTTATGACTATTGTTTGAGATATTAAGACATAGCCATAATACAATTTGAAAAATTAGAAATATGGTTGGAATATAATAAGCCAATACACATAAATTATTTAAGAAATTGGCATTATTTTTTCTGGAAGAAAGCTGCCTTATTATGACAGTATAGAAACTAACTGTAGTAATCTCTTCGGCATCTAATATCTCTGTCTGCCCCAGAGTATCTGCTACATATTTTTGATTTCCAGAAGGATATGTTCCATTAATTCCCAAAAATGCACTTTGATTTAGAACACATTCTCCAAAAGAAAATGACAGAATGGTAAACAGAATTAATATGCTTAAATACTTTTTATACCTGTCATAAAAACTATTCACGTACTGTCATCTCCCTTCCAAAAAATATTTATGTTTTATCATACTCTTAATTATTCTTACCGTCAACTGAACACCTCATTTGATTTCCGTACATATAATATATAACTACTTCTTTCCATTATTCTTCCACTGCTCGCTGACCACGTTCTACGTGAAGCCAATCATTATATACGTATTCTTCAATGTACACAGATGTAGTATTTAAAAGGTACGCTTTACGCGCACCTTTATCAATTATTTTTCTACATTAGTATTTTCATATGCCATTTCATAAAAGAGCTCTTGGGAGTTGACTGGTGACTCATTAATTTTTCTGCTATGATATGTTCCATCTGCATCCTGTTCTTTTCCTTTTTCGTCGTCCTTTAGCATTATGTCGAACATATCTCTTATTCTTTTTTGTATTGCTTTATCGTAAATTGGTGTTGCCACTTCAACTCTTCTTACAGTATTTCGTGTCATAAAATCTGCTGATGCAATATATATTTTCTGTCTTGATACTGGTCCAAAAATATATATTCTTGAATGTTCCAAAAATCTTCCTACAATACTTATCACTCTTATATTCTCTGTCAGTCCTGAAACCTTCGGTCGAAGACAGCAGATTCCACGTACAATCAGGTCTATCTTAACTCCTGCCTGACTTGCTTCAATCAATTTTTCAATTATATCCTTATCCGTAAGTGAATTTATTTTTATTCCTATATATGCTTTCTTTCCTTCTTTTGCGATTTGAATCTGCTCATCAATAAATTCAATTACCTTATTCTGAAGACATTTTGGTGCCACAAGTAAATCTGTTGTTTCTTCTACTGTTTCGCCTTTTTGCAGGGCTGCAAATACATTTGCTGCTTCCACACCTATTGCCTGATTTGCAGTCATTAGCGAAAGGTCTGTATATAAACGGGCAGTCTTCTCATTGTAGTTTCCTGTTCCAATCTGAGTGATATAGGAAAATCCATTTTCCGGATTAGTCCTTGTTATCAGACATAATTTTGAATGAACCTTGTAATTGCCAAGTCCGTAAAGTATCTGACATCCAGCCTCTTCTAATCTCTTTGATACCTCAATATTATTTCCTTCATCAAATCTGGCCCTGAGCTCAACAAGAACCACTACCTCTTTTCCGTTCTCTGCTGCCTCTACTAATGCGTCAATAATCTGGCTTCTCTCGGCAACCCGGTATAATGTCATCTTTATTGATACAACACTTTCATCTTCAGCAGCCTCTTCTAAAAGTTTAATGAACGGCTTCATTGATTCATATGGATAAGATAAAAGAACATCCTTCTTTTCTATCTGAGGCATTATAGCTGTTTTCAAATCTATTTCCGGTGTATTTCTTGGACTTCTCTTTTCGTAAAACAGTTCTGACTTTTCGCTCAGATAATTCTGAAGCTGGAACACAAATGACATATCAAGTGGAGTGTCAACATTAATGAAATGATCTGTGCCTATCTCAAGATAGTTTGACAGCTCCCGCTTTGCTTTGTCATTTATTTTTCTGCTAAGCTCTGCTCTTACCGGGGAAAGCTTGTTTCTCTTTTTAATAAGATGCTCCATTACGTCTCTATAATCAAGATCCTCATCATATACACCTGAGGCGTC
>JAXJVZ010000065.1:0-1512 GCA_036308285.1 Agathobacter sp.
AAGATTATCCCCTTTAACCGAGTCCTTTATCGTCTCTCCATACTTTTCCTGCTTTACTCCTCTAGCATCAGTAACCTCAGCAACCTCTCCGTCTTTTCCCACAAGGTAGCTGTCATATTTTGACTCAAGACCAATTATTCCCTGGTAATCTCCACCGGTAAAGCCTATGACCTTTGATGCCAGATTATCATATGGATAATAACGTTTATAGCTCTCATCAACTTTTACTCCGTCAAGCGAGTATGACATAATTCGCTCACCAGTCTCTTTTTCAACATTTCCCTTTATTTTCTCAAGTGATGTTACCTTTTCAACCTTTTTCCTTACTGCCTCTTCATCCATCTGCAATTCTTTGGATAAAACCTCTACCACCTTATCTATGTCTTTTATCTGATTATGTACAACGGAAATCGAATAAACAGACTGATTATCTGCAAGCACAACACCGTTTCTGTCAAGTATCTGACCTCTCGGCGCTTTGATACTTCGCTCACGCTCCTGCAGCTGTCTGGCCTTTGCACTGTAATATTCTCCCTCCGAAATCATAATAAAAATAAGCCTTCCAATAAGAATTATCATGCAATCTATAATGCATAAAAACATCACTAATGTCTTTTTTCTATATCTAGTGCTGTTTCTTACCATAAAAATAACCCCATAAGTGCCTTTATTTATGATATATCTTATGTATGCACCCATGAGGTTATTCTTTTGTATTCATATCTTCCTGTTAGTTTTCTTCTACCGGTTCCTCTGCTACCGTCTCCTCACCACTATTTGTAAATGTATGGTCAGGAGGATTATTACCTGTAATCCCAAGATCAGCATTTTTACCTGTAAGCTCTTCATCAGGATGAATATTCATATACGGAAGTACCTCTTCAAGCACCTCTCTTACAATATTCTGAGCATAATAACTGTGTGCCTGATCAACTGCATTAGGCTCATCAACGATACAGTATATTACTAATTCCGGATTCTCCACAGGCAGAAATCCCATGAAGGAAACAAGATATGCACCTTTTTTTCTAAGGTGTGTCTCCTCATCATATTTCTGGGCTGTTCCAGTCTTACCTCCCATTGAATATCCATCAACCTTTGCGGTTGCACCTGTTCCTGATGTTACTGTATTGTACATATACTGTTTTAGTATATCACTTGTTGATTCCGAAACAGTCTGCTTCATCAATGTTGGATTAACTGTAGAAATAGTATTACCGGATGAATCTGTTATCTTTTTTACAACATGCGGCTGATAGTATTTTCCACCATTAACAAGTGACGAAAATGCACTCGTCATCTGAACCATTGTACAGTTATAGTTCTGACCAAAACTGTTTGTCGCCAAATCGACTGGTCGAATCTTATCCAATGAATAAATAAGCGTTGAGGTGTTTGCCTCACCTGGAAGGTCAATTCCTGTCTTTAAACCAAATCCAAATACAGACTGATAATTGAGGAAATTCTCAGCTCCAATTTGGTATGACATCTGCATAAGAGCATCATTACAGG
>JAXJVZ010000066.1:0-7841 GCA_036308285.1 Agathobacter sp.
ACTGTAATCTCAGAAATCGTATCTGAAATCATTGTCATCTTATCTCCAATATCTGAAACCGCATCTGCTGATTCTGAAGAAGCTCCCTTGATTGCATCTATTGCTCTTGTCGATGCAGCAACCTGCTTTAAGAGATTTTGAGTAACATCTGAGAAATCCTGCATCTTATCAAACATGATTTTTGAATCTCCCTGATATTTTCTTCCAACTTCAACAAGCTCTTCAAAGCTTCCCATTGTCTTATCTTTCATGAACTCAACAACATTTTCAGCTTCCTGAGCAAGTCCGGATACAGCATTAAGAACTGCACTTGAAATCTCTTTAATCTGATTAGCAGTCTCTGCAGATCTTGCAGCAAGCTTTGTAATCTCATCTGCTACTACAGCAAATCCTTTTCCAGCTTCACCAGCTCTTGCAGCCTCAATTGAAGCATTAAGTGCAAGCATGTTTGTCTGGTTTGCAATTGCCATAATATCCTGTGTAAGATCTAAAATCTTCTCAGCCTCTTTAGACTGTTCAATCTTATCCTTAAGAGCAATCTCAACTGCGTTAGCTCTCTCTTCTACTTCCTTGCGCTCTTCCTCTGAACGAGTCATTATGTCATAAGCTTCATTATTACTATTCTGTGCATAATCAGCACCATCTTTTGCCTCATCACTCATTCCTTCAAATGATGATTCCATATCTGACATTACATCAGCAATTTCATTAATATTTGATGACATTTCCTGGAAAGATGATGTTACTGCCTCCATAATATCTGTAACAGTGCGAGAATCATCTGCAACCTGTTCTACCTGACCACTTACATCCCCAATAGAATCAGATAATGATGATACTTCATCCTTAATTCTGCTAATTTTTAATTGAAATTCCTGTTCTTTGACTGCTATTAAGTCTTCACTCTTAGCTTTTGTTCCAAATAATCCCATAGTACTTACCCTCGCCCAATTATTATCATGTACTTAACATAAATTACAAAATTATTATATCAAAAGTACTATGTCAGGTAAAGCTCTAATTTACTAAAATTAGAGCTTTTTTACACAAAATTATGCCTCAAGAAGCTTATTTACGCTTACAAGTCTTGTTACGATAACAAATACCTCAGCAGCTTTCTCTAACTCCTCCATTGGTGGAAGTGTTGGAGCGATTCTGATTACACTGTCCTTTGGATCCTTCTTGTATGGGAATGGTGAACCAGCACCTGTCATTGTAACTCCTGCTTCCTTACACATTCCAACAATGCTCTTTGCACATCCTTCTAATGCATTAAAGCTGATAAAGTATCCGCCCTTTGGATTTACCCAGCTTCCGATTCCACGTGAAGCAATTTCCTTCTCGAGAACCTGCTCAACCATCTCGAATTTTGGTCTGATAATCTGGGCCTGCTTCTTCATGTGAGCCTTGATTCCATCAAGATTCTTAAAGTAATTTACATGTCTTAACTGATTAATCTTATCATGTCCGATTGTCTGTATTGTAAGTCTCTTCTTGATATCTTCCACATTTGCCTTTGATGTAGAAATTGCAGCAATTCCTGCACCAGGGAAGCTTACCTTACTTGTTGAGCAGAACTGGAATACCATATCAGGGTTTCCAGCCTCCTCACAAAGGCTTAAAATATCAAGGATTTCAGCCTGGTCATCATCATAGAGGTGGTGAACAGCATATGCATTATCCCAGAAAATTCTAAAGTCAGCAGCTGCTGGTTTTAAAGCTGCAAAACGCTTAACAGTCTCATCTGAATATACAATTCCTTCCGGATTTGAATACTTAGGTATACACCAGATACCCTTTACTGCAGGGTCGTTGTTAACGTACTGCTCAACCATATCCATATCAGGACCATCCTCTGTCATTGGGATGTTAATCATCTCAATTCCAAAATCCTCTGTAATTGCAAAATGTCTGTCATATCCAGGAACAGGACATAAGAATTTAACACTGTCAAGCTTGCTCCATGGTGTGTTTCCACAGATACCAAAAAGCTCAGCTCTTGCAATCTGGTCATACATGATATTTAAAGAAGAGTTACCATATACGATAACATTCTCAGGCTTTGTTCCAACCATCTCTGCGATAAGTCTCTTTGCCTCCGGAATTCCGTCAAGAATAGCATAGTTTCTTAAATCTGTACCATTCTCACTCTTTAAAACAGTCTCTGATGTGATTACATCAAGCATAGGCATTGATAAATCAAGCTGGGCTGCTGCCGGCTTTCCTCTGGACATATCAAGTGCTAATCCAAGCTCCTTGATTTTAGCATATTCAGCTTCGAGCGCTGTCTTTTCCTGCATAAGTTCTTCGCGTGACATTTCCTGATACTTTTTCATTTTAAACCTCCTGATTTAAACCTTGTTCTTTACCTTTTATTATTCTAAAATGTTCTTTTATCTTTGCTTCATATCCATTATCAGACGGTTCATAAAATACCTTGTCGGTAAGCCCATCTGGCAGATACTGCTGCTTAACATAATTATTTGGATAATTATGTGGGTATATATATCCAACACCATGTCCAAGCTTATGCGCACTTCCATAATGTGCATCCTGCAAATGCGTCGGAACTGGTGGTGTTTTCGTATCTCTTACAACCTGCATTGCCTTGCTTATTGCCTCGACTGCAGCATTGCTCTTTGGTGCAGTCGCCATATAGGTAACTGCCTGTGCAAGAATTATCTGTGACTCAGGCATACCGACGCGCTCAACCTCCTGGGCACAGGCTGCCGCAACAACCATGGCCATAGGATCTGCATTACCAATATCCTCTGACGCTGCTATCATTATTCTTCTTGCGATAAATTTTACATCTTCTCCGGCGTACAGCATCCTTGCCAGATAGTAAACTGCTGCATCCGGATCTGAACCTCTCATACTCTTAATAAATGCTGAAATCGTATCGTAGTGATTATCCCCTTTCTTGTCATAAGAAATAACCCTCTTTTGAATACATTCACTTGCCACATCTATTGTAATATGTATGATTCCATCGTCGGAGCGTTCAGTTGTAAGAACTCCAAGCTCTATCGCTGTAAGCGCTGCCCTTGCATCTCCGTTAGACACATCCGCCAGAAATTCCAGTGCGTCATCATCAATGCTTGCATTATATGAGCCCATTCCCTTCTCGACATCAGTTATGGCTCTTTTAAGAAGTACTTTTATGTCATCCTTGCCAAGCTTCTTTAATTCAAATATTACTGAACGCGAAAGCAAAGCTCCGTTGACCTCAAAATAAGGATTCTCCGTTGTGGCACCTATAAGAATAATTGTTCCATCTTCTACAAACGGCAAAAGATAATCCTGCTGCCCTTTATTAAAACGATGAATCTCATCGATAAAAAGAATGGTCTTCTTACCGTACATCCCCTGGTTATTCTTTGCAGCCTCAACTACTTCCTCCATGTCCTTCTTGCCTGCAGAAGTTGCATTTATCTGCATGAAGTTAGCACTCGTTGTGTTTGCAATAACCTTGGCAAGCGTTGTCTTTCCGGTTCCCGGAGGTCCATAAAAAATAATTGAGCTAAGCTTATCGGCTTTGATTGCCCTGTATAAAAGCTTATCCTTTCCAACGATATGCTGCTGCCCGACCACCTCGTCAAGAGTTGTGGGACGGAGTCTTGAAGCAAGCGGTGCATCATTCTCCATATTCTGTTCTCTCATATATTCAAATAAATCCATAAAGCCCCCTTGATGAATTTAATCATCATAAATTATTCATTTTAACACATCGATATAATGTTTTTTTAAGGTTTTTGAAGGGTAATCCTTCATTTTTTGAATAAAAAGATGCCAGAAAATTCATTTATCCATATTAGAATACATGAATTCCTGGCACTTTACAATACTAAAGTTGTTTTTCTACTTTATGCCTAAAGAGGACTCAAATTATATTGCTGTTTCCGTCCTTTTTACCCCTGCAACAAGCTTTCCATCTGATAAATCAATTAGAATTGTATCTCCTGTCTCAACTTCATCGGCAAGAATAAGCTTTGCTGATAAGGTTTCAACATGCTTCTGCAGGAATCTCTTTAGTGGTCTTGCACCATATACCGGGTCATATCCGTTTTCAACAATGAAGTCTCTTGCAGCACCGGTAAGTTCTACACTAAGCTTTCTGTCTGAAAGTCTGCTGTTTAAATCAGCCATAAGAAGATTGATGATATTTCCAATGTTATCCTTTGTAAGTGGCTTAAACATTATTATCTCGTCAAGTCTGTTAAGAAACTCAGGACGAAAATGTCCACGTAACTCAGCCATAACAAGCTCCTCATTTTCAGGGCGGATTGAACCGTTCTCATCGATTCCCTCAAGAAGCTCCTGTGAGCCTAGGTTACTTGTCATGATAATTATTGTATTTTTAAAATCTACTGTTCTTCCCTGTGAGTCTGTAATTCGTCCGTCATCAAGCACCTGAAGAAGCACATTAAAGACATCAGGATGTGCCTTTTCAACCTCATCAAAAAGCACTACTGAGTATGGCTTTCTTCTTACTGCCTCTGTAAGCTGGCCACCCTCATCATATCCTACATATCCTGGAGGTGCTCCGATAAGACGTGACACTGAATACTTCTCCATGTACTCACTCATATCAAGACGTACCATATTAGTCTCATCATCGAAAAGGCTGGCTGCAAGCGCTTTTGCAAGCTCTGTCTTTCCTACACCGGTAGGTCCTAAGAAAAGGAAGGAACCGATTGGCTTAGAAGGATCCTTGATTCCTGCCTTTGAACGGATTATTGCTTCTGTAACCTTTGTAACTCCGTCATCCTGTCCTATTACTCTCTTGTGAAGCTCTTCGTCAAGATGAAGCGTCTTATTTCTCTCACTCTCAGTAAGCTTTGCAACAGGAATTCCTGTCCATCGTGAAATAATTCTTGCAATTTCTTCATCGCTTACATTCTCTCTTATAAGTGATAAATCCCTGTTCTTAAGTAATTCCTCTTCCTGCTCAAGCTGTTTTTCAAGCTGAGGAAGCTTTCCATACTGAAGCTCTGCAGCCTTCTCAAGGTCATAGCTTTGCTGTGCTATCTTAATTTCATTCTTGGTCTGCTCAATACTTTCTCGGAGCTTGCTTACCTTCTCTACAGCATTTTTCTCGTTTGCCCACTGGGCCTTCTTATTATCAAGCTCTGCTCTAAGCTCAGCTAACTCCTTCTGCAAAGCGGCAAGTCTGTCCTTACTTAAACTATCTGTTTCCTTCTTAAGGGCTGTTTCTTCGATTTCAAGCTGCATTACTCTTCTGTTTAACTCATCAAGCTCTGTAGGCATTGAATCAAGCTCTGTCTTTATAAGGGCACATGCTTCATCCACAAGGTCAATTGCCTTATCAGGAAGGAATCTGTCAGAAATATATCTGTTAGATAATACTGCTGCTGTAACCAATGCTGCATCGGTTATCTTTACTCCGTGGTAGACCTCATATCTTTCCTTCAGACCACGAAGAATAGAAATTGTATCCTCGACAGTTGGCTCATCAACAGTTACCGGCTGGAAACGACGCTCCAATGCCGCATCCTTCTCAATATATTCCCTGTACTCATCTAAGGTTGTTGCACCTACGCAGTGAAGCTCACCTCTTGCAAGCATAGGCTTAAGAAGCTGGCCTGCATCCATGGCTCCATCCGTCTTTCCAGCACCAACTATGGTGTGAAGCTCATCTATAAAAAGTATAATCTGGCCATCGGAATTTTTTACTTCCTCAAGAACAGCCTTAAGTCTTTCCTCGAATTCACCTCTGTATTTTGCTCCAGCTACAAGGGCACCCATATCAAGGGCAAAAAGCTTTTTGTCCTTAAGCCCTTCCGGCACATCGCCCTTTACAATTCGCTGTGCAAGTCCCTCAACAACTGCGGTCTTACCAACACCAGGCTCACCTATAAGAACCGGATTATTCTTAGTCTTTCTGGATAAGATTCTTATGACATTTCTTATCTCGTCATCTCTTCCAATTACAGGGTCAAGCTTTTGCGCCCTTGCACGCTCTACCATGTCATATCCGTATTTTTCCAATGTATCATATGTTGCCTCAGGATTGTCAGAGGTTACTCTCTGATTACCTCTTACTGTCGAAAGTGCCTGTAAAAAGCGGTCTCTTGTAAGACCATATTCCTTAATCAGAGCTTTCATTGCCTGATTAGGATGCTTCAAAAGACATAAGAAAAGATGCTCGACAGATACATATTCATCGCCCATTGCCTTAGCCTCATCCTCAGCATGGATTAAAACATTGTTCAAATCTTTCCCGATAAAAAGCTGTCCGGCTCCACTTACCTTGGTTCTTGCTGCAAGCTTTGACTTCGCATTATCTGTAAAATGCTTTAAGTCTATATCCATCTTCTCGATAAGCTTTGGAATAAGCCCATCTTCCTGCTCAAGCAGGGCTACAAGTAAATGCTCCTGCTCTATCTCCTGATTGCCGTAATCATATGCAAGCTTCTCGCAATTATTAATTGCTTCTATCGATTTCTGCGTGAATTTCTGTATGTTCATGTAATAACACCTCCTCAAACCAACTATATAATAGTATTTACGTTTCTGAGTACGTTATACACCCTTTGTTAGCACTCTGTCAAGGTGAGTGCTAATCATTTTATACTTTATTTATATTTAGTAAATATTCAGAACCCCTTAGAATATGATAAACTAATACGTCATGCTTGCATGTAAGTAGCAGTTTATCTTATTCGTAAGATGGCTCGAATATATGGGTAGGGGTTCTAAATATTAACCCTAGATTAATTTGAACACAGCCGTATTAGCATATGTAAGTGGATCGCTGTGCATGAAAAACACAGTAGAATCTGCCGGAGAATACAAAGTCTCCATGCACTCACCGTCATATGGATTTACAATATTTGCAAGAGGCTGTCCCTCTTCTACCGCCTCCCCAACCTTTACCAGGGGCTCGAAAATTCCGGATTTTGCTGTCTGTACCGAGAGCATATCGACATCCTCTACTATCTTTGATTGATGCAATAAAGAGCCCTTGTAATCGACAATTCCCTGGCTTGACAGGAATTTCATCACCGACAGTACTGCCATCCCGGCACTTTTCCTGTCAATTCTTGTGGTGGATGTAGTATAAAAGCTATAGGCCATTGTCTCCCATACCTGCCAGTTGTAATTTAAGGTGGTGGTGTCATATGGTCTTACTTTTCTAAGGATTACATATGGCAGATCAAAATTCTTTGCAAGCTCTACGTCACTGTATCCTTCTTTCATAATCCTGATATGTGGCATAAACTCTCCCGGATTGTAAAAAGAAGAAAACTGGACTCCTATATTATAATCCTTTATTTCCTTAAATACTCCGTCTGCAATTCTCTGTGTTGTCTCACCCAGATCATATCCCGGAAACATTCTGTTAATATCAGTATTATCTGTCGGCCAGAAGCGTTTCTGTACATTAATCGAATATGGATTAACACTTGGAATTATAAGAATCTTATGGCCGTCTGCAATTCTCCCCTCTTCCTCTAGCTGTTTAAATTTTTTAACAAGCTGGGAACAGACATAAAGCTGCTGCACCTCGTTACCACGCATGCTTCCGACAATGCATACACTTTTTTCTCCACTTCCAAATTCATATCCCCTTACCTTGAAATCATCCCTGTATAAGGCTTTAATCTCGTAAATAGTCCTCTCTATCATGACTCATATGCCTCCCTTCTAAGAATTCTTCCTATAAGAGAGCCCTCGTCAACAACCGGATAATCCCTTATTGTAAATAAAAATCCGTCTATCGGCGCCGTCACTTCATCTAAGACCTGGCCAGACAGGGGATTAATAAGTCTTCCTATAAGCTCTCCCTTATCAAGGTAGGCTCCATGGGAAACCTC
>JAXJVZ010000067.1:0-1600 GCA_036308285.1 Agathobacter sp.
ATCCCTGATTAGCAGTTGAAAAGGACAACCAGACCTCTGTTATTTGTTGCTTTGTAATTAGTTGTAATTGTGTATGTCATAATTGTCCTCCTTTCGTATCAGGTTAATAAGTTGCATCGTTAGGACGTATGTCCGTTACAGCGCTTAGTATAGTCAGCAGCTGTTTACTTGTCAACACCTTAATTTGAATTTTGCTATAGTTTTTTCAATGGCAGGTTATAGAATGTGTTATACTACGAGGTAGGTAAGTCGCAGAGGAGCAATGAGGATGATAGAACAAAAGAAACAAAACATAAATAAAAGAATACTATACGCAATTACCACAATAATTCTTCTGGTTATTGAAGTGTTAATAGCATTATTTGTACATGATTCAATTATAAGACCATACATTGGTGATGTATTGGTTGTAGTAGTAATTTATACATTTGTCAGAATTTTTGTACCCGAACGAGTTGTACTTCTGCCATTGTATATTTTTGTATTCGCGGTAGGTGTGGAGTTACTTCAGTTAGTAAACGTATTAGATTTATTGGGGCTTAGGAATAATGAATTTTTTAGAGTTTTACTGGGCTCAGTCTTTGATACAAAGGATGTAATCTGTTATGCAGTAGGGTGTCTGATTCTAGGTGGATACCAGGTTATTAAGAAAAAAATTTGTAGTATTTAAGTTAATTGGAGTTGTGGATGAGTTTTACAAAAAGGTAGTGTTGTTCTATAATTTGGGAAACTGTGTTATACTAAAGGCAATAGATTTTCCGTTGATTTTGCAATAAGGAAAGGTAGTAGGGGAAATGTTATATCCAATAAGCGTACAGACATTTGATAAAATAAGAGAAAGAGACTATATATATGTTGACAAAACAGACTTAGTATATGAACTTGCGCAGGAAAATGTGTGCTTTTTATCGAGACCACGAAGATTTGGAAAGTCATTATTGATTAGCACATTAGAAGCTTATTTTTTAGGCAGGAAAGATTTGTTTCAGGGCCTGAAAATGGAGTCGCTTGAAAATGGTTGGGAAGAGTATCCTGTATTTCGAATTGATTTTGCAGATGGCGATTATTCAAGGTCAGAGCTCCTTGAGAAAAAACTGG
This sequence comes from Agathobacter sp., assembly GCA_036308285.1. GTDB lineage: Bacteria > Bacillota > Clostridia > Lachnospirales > Lachnospiraceae > Roseburia. Next base: position 1,099 of record JAXJVZ010000067.1, read on the forward strand.
AGGAGTATGTTGCCAGCTGGGAAAAAATATACGGAAAAAGTGATATCTATGAAACCCTTACAGGTAGATTTAAGTATGTATTAGAAGAAGCGACAAAGCAGACCGGACACAAAGCAGTAGTACTTATAGATGAATACGATAAACCAATGTTAGATGTTATTGGAACTGACATGGAAGAAAAAAATCGAAATACACTAAAAGGATTTTACGGAACATTTAAAGCCGCAGATGCATCCCTTCGTTTTGTACTGCTGACAGGAGTTACAAAATTCAGCCAGATATCAGTATTTTCCGGCTTTAACCAGCCAAAGGATATTAGCATGGACAGCAAGTTTGATGCAATCTGTGGAATCACAGAAGAAGAGCTGTATCAGTATTTTGCAGAACCGATAAAAGAAATGGCAGATAAATATGGTTGTGCTGTAGATGAAATGAAAGGTGAATTGAAAAAGCAATATGACGGATATCATTTCAGTGAGAACATGCTAGATATTTATAATCC
>JAXJVZ010000068.1:0-7228 GCA_036308285.1 Agathobacter sp.
AACCTTATCGATTGGCTCACCATTCTCCATAACACCCTTGCTCATAATTGCAGCAGCACGCTTTGGAGTAATCATGTGATTCTTCTTTACAAGAACATTTCCGTCTTTATCACAGATTGTGTCACATGCGAAACGTCCTGTTATACGCTCCTGAAGTGATTCAATCTCCTCTCTTCCTTCCATGAATGCTTTTACAACCATTCCTGGAATTTCATCAAGGTTCTTATTTGCACAACAATCTGATTCTCTAACAATAATATGCTGTGATACGTCTACAAGACGTCTTGTAAGGTATCCTGAATCGGCTGTACGAAGAGCTGTATCTGACATTCCCTTTCTAGCTCCATGCGCTGACATGAAGTACTCAAGTACGTCAAGACCCTCACGGAAGTTAGACTTAATTGGGAGCTCGATAGTTCTACCTGTTGTATCGGCCATAAGTCCACGCATACCTGCAAGCTGTTTAATCTGCTGTGAAGATCCACGGGCTCCGGAATCAGCCATCATGAAGATGTTGTTATATGCATCAAGACCATATGCTTTCATCTCGTCTGCATTATATTCTGCTCCGTTAATGTCATTATATTCTTCAACAATTTCCTTACATCTGTCTTCTGAAATTCCATGGAGAAGTGCTTCTGTTAACTCATCATCCATTTCCTTCCATGTCTGTACTACTTCCTGATAACGCTCTTCTTCTGTAATAAGACCTCTTCTGTACTGCTTTGTAATCTTATTAACTGTGTTCTGGGCATTCTCAATCATAAGTGGCTTAATTGCAGGCACTGTCATATCTGAGACAGATACTGTCATGGCAGCTTTTGTTGAGTACTTATAACCCATTGCCTTTACTTTATCAAGAACTTCAGCTGTTGTTGTTGCACCATGTGTGTTGATTACCTTCTCAAGAATCTGCTTAATCTGCTTCTTTCCTACGTGGAAGTCAACTTCGTACTTAAGCATTTCATCTTCTTTAGTTCTATCAACAAATCCGAGATCCTGTGGGATATTCTCATTGAAAATAAGAAGTCCTACTGTTGTCTCAACAAATCCAGATTTCTTTGTTCCGTCTGGACGGGTAATTGTTCTGTATACATAAATCTTCTGATGTAATGATACTTCTTTGTTCTCATATGCAAGCATTGCACGATTTACATCTGCAAAATAGTGACCAAAGATATCAATTGGTCTGCAAAGAACTCTACGATTTCCATCAGTTACATCTTCAAACCAGATAAGATCATACATTCCAAGCTTTGCAGGTTCTGTCTCTGATGCTGGAGCTGTAAGCTTCTTAAGCTCTTCGACATCTGTATATACTGTATCAGATGAAACTGCTGCTACTGCCTTAGGATCATCCTTAAAGTCAGCAAGCTTCTTCATTGTAAGGTAGTATACACCAAGGATCATATCCTGTGATGGAACTGCTACAAGTCCACCATCTGAAGGCTTAAGTAAGTTATTTGGTGATAATAACATAAATCTACACTCAGCCTGTGCTTCTGCTGTAAGTGGAAGGTGAACAGCCATCTGGTCTCCGTCGAAGTCGGCGTTAAAAGCTGTACATACAAGTGGATGAAGCTTAATTGCTCTACCTTCTACAAGTACTGGCTCGAATGCCTGAATACCTAATCTGTGAAGTGTAGGGGCACGGTTAAGCATTACTGGGTGCTCCTTGATTACTTCTTCGAGCACATCCCAAACCTGTGGCTCAAGTCTTTCTACCATCTTCTTAGCACTCTTGATGTTGTGTGCTGTTCCGTTAGCTGCAAGCTCTTTCATAACGAATGGTTTGAAAAGCTCGATAGCCATCTCTTTTGGAAGACCACACTGATAAATCTTAAGTTTTGGCTCTACACAGATAACTGAACGTCCTGAGTAGTCAACTCGCTTTCCAAGTAAGTTCTGACGGAAACGTCCTCCCTTACCTTTAAGCATATCAGAAAGTGATTTAAGTGCTCTGTTACCAGGTCCTGTTACCGGACGTCCACGACGGCCATTATCGATAAGTGCATCAACAGCCTCCTGAAGCATACGCTTCTCGTTACGAACGATAATGTCTGGAGCTCCTAAATCAAGAAGTCTTCTAAGACGATTATTACGGTTAATAATTCTTCTATATAAATCATTTAAGTCAGATGTTGCAAAACGTCCTCCATCAAGCTGTACCATTGGACGTAAATCTGGTGGAATAACAGGGATAACTGTCATAATCATCCACTCAGGCTTATTTCCAGACTCACGGAATGCTTCGATTACCTCAAGTCTCTTAATGATACGTGCACGTTTCTGTCCTGTTGCTGTCTCAAGCTCTGTCTTAAGCTCAACTGACTCTTTCTCAAGATCAATTGCCTGAAGAAGTTCACGGATAGACTCAGCTCCCATTCCTACACGGAATGCTGTACGTCCGTACTTCTCAACTGCATCCTGATACTCTGTCTCTGATAATACCTGCTTGTAAGCAAGCGAAGTATCACCTGCATCTAATACGATATAAGATGCAAAATATAATACTCTCTCTAATACACGTGGTGATAAGTCAAGGATGAGTCCCATTCTTGATGGGATTCCCTTGAAGTACCAGATATGGGATACAGGAGCAGCAAGCTCGATGTGTCCCATACGCTCTCTACGAACGCTTGACTTTGTAATCTCAACTCCACAACGGTCGCAGACAACACCCTTATAACGGATTTTCTTATACTTTCCACAATGACACTCCCAGTCCTTTGTAGGTCCGAAAATCTTCTCGCAGAATAATCCATCCTTTTCAGGCTTTAATGTTCTATAGTTGATAGTCTCAGGCTTCTTAACCTCACCATGTGACCACTCTCTTATTTTCTCAGGAGACGCTAATCCAATCTGAATTGCATCAAACTGCATTGCCTGATTATTGTCTAAAGTTTTATTTTCTGGCATTTTCGTACTCCCTTCCATTACTCTTCGTCAAGAACTTCGTCATCATAAAAGTCATCTGTATCATCAACATCTACATCATCCTCTTCGATGTCTACAAGCTCTTCGTTATCAGCATCAAATTCCTGTTTTGTAAATCCGTGCTGAGCAAATGACTCACTGTCTTCAAATGCATAATCCTTGTCATTTCCAATGATTGCATTGATATCTGTGTTGCCATATTCACTTGTTTCGATAAGCTCTACTTCATTTCTTTCCTCATCAAGTACCTTCACATCAAGTCCTAATGACTGAAGCTCTTTAAGAAGTACCTTGAATGACTCAGGAATTCCTGGCTCAGGGATATTGTCTCCCTTAATGATTGCCTCGTAAGTCTTAACTCGGCCGATAACATCATCGGACTTCATTGTAAGAATTTCCTGAAGTGTATATGCAGCACCATATGCCTCGAGGGCCCAAACTTCCATCTCTCCGAAACGCTGTCCACCGAACTGGGCTTTTCCACCAAGTGGCTGCTGTGTTACTAATGAGTAAGGACCTGTTGAACGTGCATGGATCTTATCATCAACAAGGTGATGAAGCTTAAGATAATGCATGTGTCCAATTGTAACACGTCCATCGAATGGCTCACCTGTTCTACCGTCACGAAGCTGTACCTTACCATCTCTTGCGATTGGAACACCTTTCCAAAGACTTCTGTGTTCTCTATTCTCTGATAAGTAATCCATAACATCCTCACGAAGAATATCCTTATACTTATCGTAGAAGTTTTCTGCATCTGCATTCCAGTATGGATGCTCTGATTTCTGATCCTCTTCAAGCTCAGCAGTATCAAATGGTAAGTTTACATAATCATTTGCAAGCTCAAGAGTATCCTGAATATCAATCTCCTTTGCACCATCAAATACTGGTGTTGCAACATTGAATCCAAGAGCCTTAGATGCAAGACTTAAGTGAATCTCAAGCACCTGTCCGATATTCATTCGGGAAGGTACACCAAGCGGATTAAGAACGATATCAAGTGGTCGTCCATTTGGAAGGAATGGCATATCTTCAACTGGAAGTACTCGAGAAACTACACCCTTGTTACCATGACGTCCAGCCATCTTATCACCGACAGAAATCTTTCTCTTCTGTGCGATGTAGATGCGAACTGACTGATTAACTCCTGGTGAAAGCTCATCTCCATCTTCTCTTGTAAATACCTTGGCATCAACGACGATACCATATGCACCATGTGGTACCTTGAGTGAAGTATCACGAACTTCTCTTGCTTTCTCACCGAAGATTGCTCTAAGAAGTCTTTCCTCAGCTGTAAGCTCTGTCTCTCCCTTAGGAGTTACCTTACCAACAAGAATATCTCCTGCACGAACCTCTGCACCAACGCGAATGATTCCTCTCTCATCAAGATCCTTAAGAGCATCATCACCAACACCTGGTACATCGCGTGTAATCTCCTCTGGTCCGAGCTTTGTATCACGTGACTCTACTTCGTACTCTTCAATATGAACAGATGTATAAACATCATACTCTACTAAACGCTCTGAAAGAAGAACGGCATCCTCGTAGTTATATCCTTCCCATGTCATAAATCCAATAAGTGGATTCTTTCCGAGTGCTAATTCACCCTGTGATGTTGAAGGACCATCTGCGATTACCTCTCCAGCCTCTACCTTCTGACCCTTGAATACGATTGGTCTCTGATTATAGCAGTTTGACTGGTTAGAACGAGAGAACTTTGTTAAGATGTACTCTCTTCTGTTTCCATCTTCTTCCTTAATAATAATTCTGTTTGACTCAGCACTTTCAACTGTACCAGCTGCCTTTGCAACTACACAGACACCTGAGTCTACTGCTGCCTTTGTCTCCATACCTGTACCTACAACAGGAGCTTCTGTTGTAAGAAGTGGAACTGCCTGACGCTGCATGTTTGATCCCATGAGGGCACGGTTAGCATCATCGTTCTGAAGGAAAGGAATAAGGGCTGTAGCTACTGAGAATACCATCTTTGGAGATACATCCATGTAATCAAATACTGTTTTGTCATACTCCTGTGTCTCTTCTCTAAAACGACCAGATACTGAATTACGAACAAAATGTCCCTCAGCATCCAACTTCTCGTTAGCCTGTGCTACATGATAATTATCCTCTTCGTCAGCTGTCATATAAACTACTTCGTCTGTGACAACCGGGTTCTTTGGATCACTGTGGTCAATTTTACGATATGGAGCCTCTACGAAACCATACTCATTAATTCTTGCGTAACATGCAAGCGAGTTGATAAGACCGATGTTTGGTCCTTCAGGTGTCTCAATAGGGCACATACGTCCATAGTGCGAATAATGTACGTCTCGTACCTCGAATCCTGCACGGTCTCTTGAAAGACCACCAGGTCCAAGTGCAGATAAACGTCTCTTGTGTGTCAACTCACCAAGTGGGTTGTTCTGATCCATAAACTGTGAAAGCTGTGAAGAACCGAAGAATTCCTTTACAGCTGCAGTTACCGGCTTAATATTGATAAGGCTCTGTGGAGAAATTCCCTCCATATCCTGAGTTGTCATTCTCTCACGAACTACTCTTTCAAGTCTTGAAAGTCCGATTCTGTACTGGTTCTGTAATAACTCACCAACTGCACGAATACGTCTGTTTCCTAAGTGGTCGATATCGTCATCTTTTCCGATTCCCCACTCAAGATGCATATTGTAGTTAATAGAAGCAAAGATATCTTCCTTTGTAATATGTTTTGGAATAAGGTCTGTAATATCTCTCTTGATTGCCTCAATACGATCCTCAAGAGTATCATACTCTTCCATAATCTGCGCAAGCACTGGATAGTATACAAGCTCATTAATTCCAAGTTCCTCTGTATCAAGCTCAGGCATCCATGCCTTGATATCTACCATCATAGATGAAAGAACCTTAACATTTCTTGACTCTGTCTGAATAAATACTGCTGGTACAGCTGCATTCTGAATCTGCTCAGCAAGTTCTCTTGATACTGATGTTCCAGCCTCAGCAATAACTTCACCTGTAGAAGGATCGATTACATCTTCAGCTAAAATCTGCTTATTAATACGATTCTTAAGAGCAAGCTTCTTATTAAACTTATAACGTCCTACCTTAGCAAGATCATATCTTCTTGCATCGAAGAACATTGCTGTAATTAAGCTCTCAGCACTCTCAACAGAAAGTGGCTCGCCTGGACGAATCTTCTTATATAACTCTAAAAGACCAGCCTCAAAGCTTCCCTGTGGCTCACGCTCTGTAATAGTAGGATCCTTTGCAAAAGAAGCAAGAATCTTTGGCTCTTCACCAAACATATCGATAATCTGCTGATTAGTTCCTACTCCAAGAGCACGTAATAATACAGTAATAGGCACCTTACGTGTTCTATCTACTCTAACATAAAAAACGTCGTTGGAATCTGTCTCGTACTCTAACCATGCACCACGGTTAGGAATTACTGTACAAGAATATAAAGTCTTACCCAGTTTATCGTGGGCAATACCATAATAAATACCAGGTGAACGAACCAACTGGCTTACGATAACTCGCTCAGCACCGTTGATAACGAATGTACCTGTCTCTGTCATTAATGGAAGATCTCCCATGAAAATTTCATGCTCATTGATCTCATCTGTCTCTTTGTTATGAAGTCTTACCTTCACTTTTAAAGGAGCTGCAAATGTTGCATCTCTTTCCTTACACTCTGGAATAGTGTACTTTACATCATCTTCACATAATGTAAATCCGACAAAATCGAGACTAAGCTTTCCGCTGTGGTCTTCGATAGGAGAGATATCTGCAAAAGCTTCCTTGAGACCTTCATCAAGAAACCACTTATAGGAATCCTTCTGAACCTCAATAAGGTTAGGCATCTGCAAAACCTCTTTTTGTCTTGAGTAACTCATACGCATGCTTTTTCCAGATTTGACTGGACGTATTCTGTTCTTCTCCATTGACGTTTCACCTCTCGTTTTTATTTTAATCTGGCATTACTGCCTAGATAATGTTGAATTGTAAAAATCCACATTCAATATGTTGTGGTTTTCCCAAATGCACGATTTTTTGTGGTAATTTTTTGGTACATATTTACCTATTGACATAAGCATTTTTCTAAAAAAGAGTATAAAATGCCTACTGCACCACAATAGTGCAATCTATACTATACTACAATTTTTTATTTTATGCAAGGGAATTTTTTACAAAAAAAAACCGGAGATGAATTTCATCTCCGGTAAATAAGACTTGTTTAAGAAAAATTACTTAAGAGTAACCTTTGCTCCCTCAGCCTCAAGCTTAGCCTTAGCAT
>JAXJVZ010000069.1:0-6742 GCA_036308285.1 Agathobacter sp.
ATATTAAGATACGGAACAAGTATACCATTTATCTTGGGAAGAAAAAAATCCTCCTCCAGCTCCTCAAGCCTGAAGCTTTTTCTACCGCCATTTACTGCACGGTCCCAGAATTTTTTAAGGGTCTCAAATCTAAGATAATAAAACTCATCCCGGTGTGTATAATAAATTAATATAAAAGCAATACCATCCTGCTTCTCAAACTGATTCATGAATTCAAGCTGATGTTTATGTATATTTGCAAGAGGAAAAGTGTCTGTGTTACATTCCTTTGCATCAAAACATACCGGAATCCCCTGTACTGCACCAATATAATCAACTGTACTTTTCTGGTCAAAATAGGCAAGTGTGATGTGTCTGCTTTCCTTATCGATTTTTATTGGAGTAATAGGGGTAGGAATCTTTTGAATAAGAGCCAGACCATTTTCTCTATATTTTTCATTCGTTCTATTAAGAAGGTCCTCAAGTGTTGAACCTCTCAAACCTCTTGAATTCCATGTTGCCATAATTACTCCATAACCTGTTCAAATATTGCAGGCACAGGTGCTATAACCATATTGTCCTCATCAAACTCTAATCTATATGAATGAAGCAGCTGGTGACCTACACCCTTTTTTCGCCAGAGGCTATTTGAATTATTATCTCCATATTTCAAATCACCAAGAACCGGGTGACCAATTGAAGAAAGATGTGCCCTTATCTGATGAGTTCTTCCTGTTATCAGATGAACCTCAAGTAATGTTAATCCATTGTTCACTTTAATTGGCTTGTAAGCAGTTTTAATATAACTTGAACCCTCATTCTGCTCTTTTGTGATTGTAACTGTATTATTACTTTCATCCTTCTTAAGAAAGCCCTCTAGTGTAAGAGGTTTTCTAATCTCTCCTATGACAATTGCCCTGTAAAATTTTTTAATGCTTCTGTTTTTAAGCATTTCAGATAATTTTTGAGAGCCCTTCAAGGATTTACCCATCAGAAGAAGGCCTGTAGTATTTCTGTCTAATCTGTTACACACAGAAGGTCTGAAGGTTTTAAAGGTTGTAAAATCAAGACTGTTTGATTTTATCAGATAAGCAAGTAACCGCTCATTTGCAGAAATATCAGTATTTGCAGCCTTCTGCGAAAGCATATTTGCCGGCTTGTCTACGATTAAGACATCATCATCTTCATATATAATTTTTATTCCTTTAAGTTCGAGCTTCTTTAATCCATTATATTCCTCAGCAAATACATCATCACCGCCAGAAAACTTATCAAAAGTCTCATCACTAAAAAACAGCTTAACAATATCACCGTTTATAATAATCTCATTACCAGAGGCTTTTTTCTGGTTTAATGTAATATTTTTCTTTCTTAACATCTTATATATAAAAGATGTATTTGCATTTGGAAGCAGCTTTTTTAAATATTTATCAAATCTCTGATTGGATTCATTAGGTTTAATTACAAATTCTTTCATCTTTTCTTTTTATGAATATTTCTTATAGCCTTCTTCTTTGTTGTCTGTTTCTTTTTCCTGTTATTTGAAAATCTATTATTTGAATCTTTATTATTCGAATCCTTATTTTTATATGTTTTATTCTTAGAGTCCTTATTTCCTGAATCTGTATTTTTTACAGCTCTTCTTGGTTTTATAAGACATTTTTTATCAAATCCTATCAAATCCTTACGGTCACACTTCATAAGAGCTTCATACACAAGATCATAATTCTTAGGGTTTCTATACTGAATAAGGGCTCTTTGCATTGCTTTTTCATGCGGATTTGTAGCCACATATACTGGTTCTAATGTTGCCGGATTTAAACCTGTATAATACATGCAGGTAGAAATAGTTGAAGGTGTAGGATAAAAATCCTGAACCTGTTCAGGCATATATCCCAGATCTCTTAAATACTCAGCTAACTCTATTGCCTCTTTTAATGTTGAACCAGGGTGCGAAGACATAAGGTATGGGACAAGGTACTGTTCCTTTCCCAGCTTCTTATTCATTTCCTTATAAGCCTTAACAAAATTGTTGTATACCTCTACTCTTGGTTTTCCAAGCTTATCAAGAACTTCATTTGAAATATGCTCTGGTGCAACCTTCAGCTGTCCACTGACATGATATTGGCAAAGCTCTCTGAGGAAGGTTTTATCCTTATCATACATAAGATAATCAAATCTTATTCCACTTCTGATAAATACTTTCTTTACCTTTGGCAAGGCTCTGAGCTTTCTAAGAAGCCCGATATAATCACTATGGTCGACTTCAAGATTCTTACATGGTGTTGGGAAAAGACACTGTCTTTTTGGACAGGCACCTTTTGTAAGCTGCTTTGAACATGCAGGAGCTCTAAAGTTGGCTGTCGGACCGCCAACATCATGAATATACCCCTTAAAATCCTTATCTTGGGTAATAAGTTTTGCCTCTTCTATTATGGATTCATGACTTCTGGTCTGAATAATTCTTCCCTGATGAAATGTCAGTGCACAGAAATTACATCCTCCGTAACAGCCCCTGTTGCTTATCAGGGAAAACTTAACCTCTGATATTGCAGGAATGCCTCCTGCCTCATCATAAATTGGATGCCATGTTCGCATATATGGAAGTGCATATACCTCATCCATCTCCTGCTGTGACAATGGCTTCTGCGGTGTATTCTGAACAACAAAGACTTCCCCATTATATGGTTCATATAATCTTTTTGCAGCAAAGGGGTCTGTATTACAATACTGTGTATAAAAGCTTTGTGCAAAAGTTTTCTTATCAGCTAAAATCTCCTTATAATCAGGAAGCTTTATAGCATCGTAAATAATTGATTCATCCTTAGTCTTAAACACAGTACCATCAACAAATGTAATATCTTTTACATCTATTCCTGCATTTAATGCATCAGCTATCTCAATTATACTTCTCTCACCCATTCCATAGGATAAAATGTCCGCACCTGAATCAAGTAAAACTGATCTTTTTACCTTATTTGACCAATAATCATAATGCGCCATACGGCGGAGACTAGCCTCTATTCCTCCAATAATAATAGGAGTTTTCTTATATGTATGCCTGATCAGATTACAATATACAACAGTCGCATAATCAGGTCTTTTTCCCATTTCTCCATATGGAGTATACGAATCCTTTGCTCGTCTCTTCTTAGAAACAGAATAATGATTGACCATAGAATCCATATTACCAGCAGAGACCAAAAATCCTAATCTTGGCTCTCCTAAAATAGAAATGGAACTATCATCCTTCCAGTCCGGTTGTGGAATGATTCCAACAGAATAACCATGTGCCTGCAGAATTCTTGTAATTATTGCATGACCAAAGGAAGGGTGATCTACATATGCATCACCTGATATATACACAAAATCAAGCTGGGATATTCCCATCTCTTCCAAATCTTTTTTTGAAATTGGCAAAAAACCATTACTCATAATCGTTTAATTTCCTCACCCGTTAATCGTCTGTATTCTCCAGGTTCTAAATCATCAAGCTCTAAAAATGAAAGCTTAACTCTTTTTAAATATGTCACTTTTGCCCCAACAGCTTCAAACATTCTCTTTACCTGATGATATCTCCCCTCAGATATTGTAAGATATGCTTCATCCCGTCCATCCAGCAATTCAAGTTTTGCAGGAAGGGTTAATTTATCATCTCCAATATCAACACCCTCTTTAAACTTTTCAATCACATCATCTTCAATTTTCTTATCAAGTCTTGCATAATATGTCTTTTCAACATGATGCGCCGGACTCATGAGTCTATGATTAAGAGCTCCATCATCTGTAATAAGTAAAAGCCCCTCTGTATCCAGATCAAGTCTTCCAACAGGAGAACATTTCTTTCTGAATTCCTGTGGAATAAGCTCCATCACAGTCTTATACAAATTATCTTTCTTAGCAGTAACATAACCAGCAGGTTTATGAAGAAGAAAATACACATTTGACTCATATTTAAGAATTTCTCCATTATATTTTACTTCATCAGTATTCTCATCTATTTTATAATCAGCCTGCTTTATACCTTCTCCATTGACTAAAACCTTGCCTGTTTTTATGATTTTCTTAACCTCAGATCGGGTCCCAATATTACATTCACACAAAAATTTATCTAATCTCATATATTATTTTGATTCTTTTAAAAACTCTACCAAAAATCTCCAGTATCTTTCTGTAGAAGAAATAGAAAGTCTCTCCTTTGGAGTATGAATATCATAATTTGTAGGACCAAAAGATACACAATCAAGTCCCGGAATCTTTTCAGAAAACAAACCACACTCAAGTCCGGCATGAATAGCATTGAAAATTGGTTCATCTCCAAATACCTGTGTATAAACATTCTCTACCTGAGCTCGTAAATCAGACTCAGTCTTATATTCCCATGCGGGATACTCTCCTTCAATTTCAGATTCTCCTCCAAGCATCTCAACAAGCGAGATTACACGTTTTGCCAAATCTGATTTTCTTGAAGTAACACTACTTCTAAGTGAAGTGACAATATTAAGGGTATCTTCTTCAAGCTCCATTATTCCAAGATTTAATGAAGTCTCTACAAGGCCTTCAATAACCTGACTCATATTTACAACACCATTAGGTGCAGTTCTAAGATAAAACAGTATTTTGCTTACAGAAGAATAATCCAATACATCAGCTTCACACACTCCATAGTCCTGAACAGAAATGCAGATATTCTTATCTGAAACCATAAACTCCTTCTTAAGAGTTTTTTCAAGTTTTTCAACCATTGCTTCTACAAGAGTTTTTCCTTCGAGTGGAATAAGAATCTGCGCATTACTCTCTCTTGGAATTGCATTGTCCTTAAGACCACCATATAAACTCTTTATCCCAAATGGAATCTGCTCTAATAATTCAGCAAGTACACGTCCCATAATAATATTAGCATTTCCGTGCTCTTTGTGAATTTCTGCACCTGAATGTCCGCCATCGAGACCACTTACATTGATATCAAGCTGTATACCTTTCTGATGTACCCTCTTTACAGGTATTGAACTATGAAGACTAAGTCCTCCTGCACAGCTGGTGAGGAACTCACCCTCAACATCACTGTCAATATTGAGCATCTTCTTACCCTTTAACATTGAAAGGTCTATCTCAATTGCACCAAGCATTCCAATTTCTTCATCTGTAGTAATTACAACCTCAATTCTTGGATGTTCAAGCTCACTGGAATCTAAAACAGCAAGAGCATAAGCAACTGCAATTCCATCATCTCCACCAAGTGTTGTATCTTTTGCCTTAACAAAATCACCATCAACATAAAGTGATAAACCATCTTTTTCAAAATCAATTGCACAACCATTTTCCTTCTCGCAAACCATATCCATATGTCCCTGGATAATAATTGGATCAGAATTTTCATATCCTTTAGTTGCCTCTTTGATGATAATAACATTGTCAAACTTATCCTGATAATGCTCAAGCTTATGCTTCTTTGCAAAATCTACGAGATAATCACTTATCTGCTTTGTATTGCGAGAGCCATGTGGAATAGATGCAATTTCTTCAAAATACTCAAATACCTTTTTAGGCTCTAAATTTTCTAAAACTCTCATAGTCATACTCTCCTAAACATATACTTTATCATGAAAAAATTTTTATTTATCTTATTATTAACAATGATAATTATGTATTTTATTTTAAACCCTCAGGCAGCAGTGTCAGCTTCACAAAACGGAATAATGACCTGGTGGAACATTATTTTTCCAACACTATTTCCATGCCTGATAATTAGTAATCTTTTAATAAGTTCAAATATTCTTGAAAATATTAATGATGAAATAATAATAAAAATAATAATTGTTGTCTGTGGCTTAATGTTAGGTTTTCCACTTGGAGCCAAATTAACCACAGATTTTTATAAAAAAAATTATATCAGTAAAAATGAAGCACAGATTTTATGTGCTCTTACCAATAACATTAGTCCTGCATATGTAGCCTCAGTAGTAGTTAATCATACATTAAAAGCTCCAGGACTATTAATCCCCACATATTTTGTTTTGTATTTTCCTTCTGTTTTGATATGCACACTGCTATTATTAAACAATAATCATAATCGAAAAAAATCGGCATCAAGATTTCAGCTAAATATGCAAATCATTGACGCCGGTATCATAAGCGGTTTTGAAACACTTATTAGATTGTGTGGATATATTACACTTTTCTCTGTAATTGTGAGCATTATACAAAACAATCTCCACAATTCGAAAATAGTGTTATACCTAACAGGATTTCTTGAGATAACAAACGGAATTTCAGCACTCAATCAATATTCACTAAACACTTTTGAAACATATATCATGGCAATATTGTTTCTATCCTTCGGCGGGCTCTCTCTCCTGTTTCAAACAGAAGCTTTAATACATTCAACTGATTTATCAATCAAAAAATATATTATTCATAAAATACTATACAGCATTATTTCAACTGCATTAGCTGCAATAAGCATTTTATTCTTCTTCTGAATCATTTGAAACAGAAAAACTTGTTACCTCAATTTCATTGTCACTTTTCTTATTTGATTCAGGCTTTTCAGAATTAGGCTCTTTATTTGATTCCCCAATTTCCGGTTCAGGATCCTCTGGGAAAAGCTGTGTTCTATTTGCAGATACAATGTCAAGGTATCCCTGTAAAGAAGAAATAAGTCCATCATATCTTGACTTTGTAGTGTCAATTGAATTTGAAAGAAGATCTTCAATATTCTTTAACTGACTGTCCGTATAAGCCATAGCACTCATTCTAAGAT
>JAXJVZ010000070.1:0-4585 GCA_036308285.1 Agathobacter sp.
GCTTCAAATTCCTCTTTAAGCTTCTTGTATTCTCTAAACAAGTCCGCCAGCTTAGCCTTCTCCTCTGAAAGCTTTTCTCCTGCAAATTCATCTAAGATTACAAGATGATTCTTCTTAGATAAAAGCGACTGATGTTCATGCTGTCCATGAATATCGATAAGCAGTGATGCAACTTCCTTCATCTTTGATACCGATACCGCCTCACCATTTACCCGGCCTACAGCTCTTTGCGCTGTAATCTTACGGCTTAATATAACAGTATTATCCTCCACCTCGATATCCATCTCTCTTAGCTTAGCAAGGGTGTCTTCATTATCAACATAAAAGACAAGCTCGACAAATGCTGTTTCCTCACTATCGCGCAACATTTCCTTAGGAACCTTCTGTCCTAAGGCCAGATTAACTGAACCGATTATAATTGATTTACCGGCACCAGTCTCTCCAGACATGATATTAAGTCCCTGTCCAAATTCGACTTCGCACTCATCTATAAGTGCAAGATTTTTTACATGTAGATTCTGTAACATATTTTCTCCTTCCACTCTCCCAAAGCGTGCATTATATGCTTACTGCTCTACAATTTTTCTCAATTTTTTCATAAGCACTATTGTGTCCTCAACAGAACGAATAGCACACATTATTGTATCATCGCCTGCAATCGAACCTACGATTTCATTAATCTGCATTGCATCAATTGCAGCACATACAGCTCCTGCCATACCCGAAACTGTTTTTATTACAAGAATATTCTGAGCCATGTCCATTGACACATATCCTTCTCGTAATACTCTTACATATCTTTCTGACAAATCCTCACTATTGCCATTAAGGGTAGCATATTTCTGCTTGCCGCTCGAAGTAGCAATCTTAGTAAGCTTAAGTTCGCGTATGTCTCTTGATACTGTAGCCTGTGTTACCTTAAACCCAGCCTTAAGAAGAAACTCCAATAATTCTTCCTGTGTCTCTATATCATTTTTCTGAATAAGCTCAATTATTTTAGATTGTCTGCTAGTTTTCATAACATCTCCTACGTGTATTTCTCCATCTTCTTTCTAAGAATCTCCAGAAAGCTCTTCTTATTAAGCTTACATATCTTAGTGTGATTAATAGCCTTAGAGATTATAAATCGCTCTCCTACCGACAGTTCCTCGACGGTATCCCCATCAAAGCTTACCCATGCCTTCTCATCCTTTTGCATCCTTCTGCTGCCGATTTCTATTTCTATCTCATCTTCTGCACTAAGCACAATGCTTTTGGCATTAAGATTGTGTGCATTGTTCGGCGTAAGAAGTAACATCTGCCCCTTAGGGTCTACAATCGGTCCTCCTGCTGACATGCTGTATCCGGTTGAACCTGTTGGTGTGGCAACAATTATTCCATCAGCATTGTATGTATTTAAAAACTCACCATTTACATATACATTAAGACTTAGTATCTGAAGAGTTCCAGCCCTGTGGATTACGATATCATTCAATGCGACCTTACTGTTGGTACAGTTTTCCTTATGACCGGTAAGCATTATGCGCTTCTCCATCATATAATCATCCTGCATCAGCCGGTCTAATGCCCCCATAACTGTTGCATCCTCTAATTCACACAGATACCCAAGTGTCCCGAGATTAACTCCGATTAGAGGAATCTCTAAGCTTTCAACCTTAGTTGCAACCCTGATAAGGGTTCCGTCTCCTCCCAGCACCAGAATACACTCTGTGTCAGCCGGAATATCTGATATCTGAAAATCCGTAAAGACCTTAGCCCTTCCACCTTTTTCTTCTATATGCTCTATCATCTGCTTACTGAGCTTTAAATCAGTATCTTTTTCTTCATTCGTGATAAGAATAAAATTTTTCATGCTTATTTGTCCAATTCCCCATGTGCGGCTTCAACCACATCATGTATTACAACATTTTCATCCATCCTCGGTTCTGCAGTTTTCTCAATATACACAAGGTACTCGATATTTCCTTCCGGTCCCTTTATCGGGGAGTACTCTAAGTTATGTATCGAAAAACCAGTCTCCAATGCAAAATCAATAACCTTATTGATTACCTCTTCGTGTACCTTCTTATCTCTTACGACTCCTTTTTTGCCGACCTTTTCTCTGCCTGCTTCAAACTGGGGTTTGATAAGACATACCATCTGACCATTATCCTTAAGAAGCTCTCTTGCCGGTCCTAAGACCTTGGTAAGCGAGATAAAAGACACATCAACGGAAGCAAAATCAAGCGCATCATCTATATCAGAAGGAGTCACATATCTTATATTGGTTTTCTCCATGCAGACCACTCTCTCGTCCTGTCTGAGCTTCCATGCAAACTGCCCGTATCCAACATCTACGGCATATACCTTACTTGCACCATTTTGAAGCATGCAGTCTGTAAATCCACCTGTCGATGCTCCTATATCCATGCACACCTTTCCGTCAAGTGAGATATCAAAATGCTTCATTGCCTTCTCAAGCTTTAATCCACCACGACTGACATACTGTAGTGTCTTACCGTGAATCTCAATCTGACAATCATCTGGAAACGTTGAGCCGGCCTTGTCTTCCCTGTTATTATTTACAAAAACATTACCTTCCATAATCATTGTCTTAGCTTTTTCTCTTGAAGGTGCAAGACCACGATTAACCAGTAATACATCTAAACGTTCTTTCATAAAACCTCATCATCCATTAATCTTTTTAAGAATTCTCTCTGCTACTGAATCAGCATCTATACCCAAAAGCTTTTTAAGCTGTGTCACATTTCCATGCTCAACATATGCATCCGGTATTGCAACTGTCATAACATCAATATCAAGTGCTGCTTCTTTAACAAATGAAGCTACATGCTCGCCAAATCCACCACTTAATACATTCTCTTCAAGTGTAACCAGAAGGGTGTGATTATCTGTCAGCTTTTCTATCCTTTCCCTGTCAAAAGGCATAGCAAAACGGGCATTGATTAGTGTTGCACATATTCCCTTTTCTTTAAGAAGGCCTACAACGTCCTCTGCAACTGAAACCATACTTCCAAGCGCCATCAGTGCAACCCTGCTTCCCTCATATATGACTTCGCTCTTACCATACGAAATAGCCTCGCGATGCTCCTTAAGTCCTGCATATGCCAGACCTCTTGGATATCTGATAGCAATCGGACTGTCATATCTTACTGCGAACTTCATCATATCCGAAAGCTCCCATTTGTTCTTTGGAGCCATAACCGTCATATTTGGAATCGATGACAGATAAGAAATATCAAATATTCCCTGATGCGTCTCTCCATCACTTCCCACAAGTCCGGCTCTGTCTACCGCAAATACAACAGGAAGGTTCTGAATACAGACATCATGAAGAATCTGATCATATGCCCTCTGCAGGAATGAAGAATAAACCGCAAATACCGGCTTAAGTCCTGCCCTGGCTAAACCTGCTGCAAAGGTCACTGCATGCTCCTCTGCAATTCCCACGTCAAAGAATCTCTCCGGCATAACATTTGCAAAACGCTTCAATCCTGTTCCATCGCGCATGGCTGCAGTGATTGCAACAATTTTATCATTGCGCTCTCCAAGCTTTTTAATAACAGTCGAAAATACATCCGTATAGTTAGCCTCTGTTCTCTTATTGCTTGGAATTCCAGTCTCTATATCGAAAGGTTCAGCGCCATGGAATCTGGCAGGATGACGTTCTGCAGGCAGATATCCGGCTCCTTTTTTTGTAATAACGTGAACAAGCACAGGACCGTCAACTTTCTTAGCTTCCTCGAAGGTCTTTCTTAGCTCTTCAAGATTACTTCCGTCTACCGGACCCAGATATATTATTCCCATCTCTTCAAAGAACATTCCGGGAATAAATAGCTGTTTAATACTACTCTTGGTATTTCTGATTTTCTTAACCATCTTCTCTCCGTAAACTGGAATATGATTAAGAGACTTCATTACATTACTCTTTAAATCCCTGTAAGCATCTGCTGTTCTGAATCTTGCAAGATAACTGCTCATCCCTCCTACATTTTCTGATATAGACATATTGTTATCATTGAGTACAATAATAAAATTAGACTTCAGCTCTGATGCATTATTAAGTGCCTCATAAGCCATTCCACCTGTAAGCGCTCCATCTCCAATTACAGCAATTACGCTGTAATCCTCTCCCATGATATCCCGTGCCTGAGCCATTCCAAGAGCTGCCGAAACAGAGGTCGAGCTATGTCCTGTATTAAAGCAGTCGCAGTCACTTTCACAAGTCTTCGGGAATCCACTCATTCCCCCATATTGTCTTAGCTCATTAAAGCCCTCTTTTCGTCCTGTAAGAATCTTGTGTGTATAAGACTGATGTCCTACATCCCAGATTATCTTATCCTTTGGAAGATTAAATGTAAGATGAAGTGCCATCGTAAGCTCAACAACTCCAAGATTCGATGCAAGATGTCCTCCGGTTTTTGAAATACTTTCAATCAGAAAACGTCTTATCTCTCCAGGTAACTCTTTTAATTCTTCTTCCGAAAGATACTTGATATCATTCTCTTTTAGAATTTTATCCAATGCCATATATTAATTCTCCCGATCAATCAAATATATGAATAATTGCTGTAAAAATTCATCC
>JAXJVZ010000071.1:0-2284 GCA_036308285.1 Agathobacter sp.
ACCCAAAAGTGATTTATATCTTGTATTCCAGCCTTTATTCTTAGCGTATGTAAGTCCGTTCTTATATACCACCTCTTTTGATGAGCCATATGCACCATAATTAAAATAATTATAATATCCTTCAAATCCGGAATACTTTCCGGAAATCAAAGGACTGGTTCCCTTTACCCCCTGTTCCTGCTTAACTCTTGCCGCAAGATGATATGGGCTTACTGATGTGCTCTTTCCAATATCAACAAATGAATTGGCATAATTTAATGTACTTCCGTCAGCATCTTTAACACTGCCTGACATAAATGTTCCATTTAAAATCGCGCTGACTCCAGCTGTTGTATGACTCGAATTATAGCTTAAGCTTTCAAACTGGAAGATATTTGTTTCATCCAGGAAATTACGTGGATCCATACAATATGCAATATAGTTCGGATTTGCAGATACCCATGATGAACCATCATATACAGTCCATTTATTTGTATTCCAGTTGTATGCACCAGCTGCAGTTGATTTTCTTGCATCATTCTCAGAATTCTGAACAAGATTTCTACCATTAACACTCTCATTTGCAATTACTGTATTCCAGTCAAGTCCTGTATTAACCGCTATAAATGTCCAATTTGGATGCTTTGTATGTAATGCAGAAAGATTATTGATATAACTCTCAGGAAAACCTGAATTCCTCAATGTCTGTGCATAGTTTTCATCGGTAGCACCTGTGTATGTCACATTAAGGTATGTACATATAACCCAGCCTGTATAATTCGTTCCATTTTTTTTACAGTTAACGTTATACCATACAACTCCGTTTACTGTTTTCTCACCAACAATATCAACTTTATCACCACAATAAAGAGAAACCAGCCTATTAGTTCCTGATGTACCCGCATTATCTCTTAGAAAAACATTGTTTGCTGTAACTGACGCAGTCGCATAAACAGTTCCTGAAGATACCCCTGGCTGCGAAGCCGAGGAACTTGTAATTGTAACCAAATCAGACCGCACATAACTTGTACATTCAGAATTGTCTACTATAAGATTATATTTAATCTTATACCATGTCATACCATCTGTGCCTTTTGTATCTTCAATTACAGTGATTGGCTTGCCATTAGCAAGCTTATGTTCAATCGGATAATTCGTTCCCGGACCAGATCTTGCTGCCACCCAGTCATTCTCTGAACATTTAATTACACCAGTCCCACTTGTCGCTGCATACGTTACAACAGACGTCGTCCCGCTACAAATAACAAGAGAAAAAGACATAATCACAGAAACTGCTGTTCTTATAATTCTCTTCTTAAAATTGTTGTGTCTCATACTATACCTCATCTATATAATTGTATCCCAATACATATTTTAATCCACTTTTTATTATAAGTAACCCTCAAAACACAGTCAATCAAAATATAGTACTTTTCGACAAAACAACTCACTATTTTGTGTTCAATATGCTTAAAATTGCAAATATTATCCCACTCATCCCTACAAACATTCCCAAAATCCCAGAAACTCCGGCTTCAAAGAAATTAATTCCTGTAACTGAGCTTATAAATACAATTACACCGACCGCCTCCATTATAGAAATTGTAAAGATAATTAGTAAAGTTTCCAGATCAAGCTTTTTTCCTCTTTTAGTTCTGTTCATGTTAATCTCCTTCCCAACTCATTAATATGTGCCGTTTTTTTATATGGAGATTATTACATTTTTATTGTCCAATAACTTTCCCTTTAAAGACCGCTATAATGTCTTTATTTGCATTTTTAATTTCTAAAATGTCTTTAAAGCGTCCTTAAAAAGTCTTTAAAAAACCTTTAAATAGTCATTGTGCTGTACATAAACAGAACGTCCTGATTAACAAAATCTATCATATTACTCATCTTTTCTGTGCTAAGATATCTGACATCAACAAGCGTTACTTTTTTGTATCCACCAAGCAAAAGTGGTGCAAGACTACTTCCAAAGGAATCCCTGAAAAGTATCAGTTCTTTATCTGATTCCGGATTTGGATTCTCAATTTCAACAAGAGCCTGTGCTCCGGATAAAAACATCTCGTAGGCATCTTTCCCCTTTGCCTTTTTAAAATCATACACTCCTGCTGTTTTTTGAGAATCAGTGTTAAAATAAGTCACCTGGCACTCACTCAGTGTATCACCATAAAAATATTTAATTGTCTCTGGTTTTGCAGGCAAACATGCCTGCTGATAATATGCTCCGTAAAATGGCACCTCCAGCTCCAGTAATTCAGAATCATTGCTGTACCCAGCCCTCATGCTTTCACATAAACGC
>JAXJVZ010000072.1:0-2535 GCA_036308285.1 Agathobacter sp.
AGAAAAGGTTTGAAGAATGGGAGTGCGGTTTTATAGGCGGAGCTTTAATAGTAAGAGGTCAATAACTTCCAATATGTAGAATAGTTAGAAAAACTTGAAGTTTCACATGTGTTATTGACAAAAAATGAAAATATTTTCATTTTTGTATTGACAGATAATGTTGCCTCCTTTAAAATGAAACTAAATTCATTTTAAAGGAGGCTTTTTATGCCTAAGGTTACTGATGAGTACATCAAGAACAAAAGAAAGAGAATTGTCGATGCCTGCTATGCCGTTTGTCTGAGAAAGCCTATTCAAATGGTTACAATGACTGATGTAATAGAAGAATCAGGTTTTTCGCAAGGTGGAATATATCGGTTTTATAGCGATCTGGACGAGATACTACGCGATGTGATTCGAGAAATGCGTTGCCGTTTTAACATCATGGAAGAAACTGATAGATTGTTTTCGAAGGCTGAGGAAATGAGCATCAATGATATGGCATATGCCATTTGTGATATACTTGGACGAACTATGGAAGAACAGCTCATGACAGTTCAAAAACTGAATTTTGATTTGTCTGTGCTGGCAATCAATGAGCCTCAAAGAGTTGCTAAAATTCTTGGGAGTATACAGGAAGAAGGCAATCTGGAACATCTGACCAAACTTATGGGAAGCCTGATTGAGAGAGAATGTCAAAAAGGTAATATTAAGCCTAAGGCTGATCCGGTGGAGATAATGCAATATGCAGCCTCCGTATATTCCGGAATCGAGATGAATTGCATAATAAGTGCATGTTATAATAATGGTCCCCTGAAGATAAATTATGAGCCAAGAAAACTTTTTGATGTATATGCCAAGGCTATGATAATGCTGATGGGAGGAGAAATATAATTTTGAATTTAGTGTAAAATGGAGATGATAATGTGATGAATAGGAGAAGGTCAAAATCCAATAATGAAATTTCCGAATTATGTTCTTTTTCCCTTGGTGGGTATCAACAGAAGGTTTTGATAGAAGGAAAAAGTAAAGATAATCCAATAGTTATAACTTTACATGGTGGACCAGGAACGCCGATACCATTTTCAGTCGGATGCAGAGGACTATTTCCAGTGTTCACAGATGAGTTTATTATGGTTTATTGGGATCAACTTGGATGTGGAATTAACAACTATGTGATTGATGATTCGTTTTCCATTGATACTTTTGTTCAGATGACAGAAGAGCTGATAGAAAATATAAAAGTTAAATTTCCTAATAATAAAATAATAATATTTTCAACTTCGTGGGGCTCCATATTAAGTGCTAAGTTATTAGAAAAGAACCCTTACGTTGTCGATAGTGTTGTAGCGAGTGGTCAGATAATCAAAGATGTGTTTATCTGTGATGAGGTGCGAGACACTTTAGCTCAAACCACTATACCGGCGAAAAAAATAGAAAGAATCAAAAGTATAACAGTTGATAATTTTAAAGGGAAAGACTTGCAATTGATATCAAGTGCACTTCGTAAATATACAAATGCATATCAAAATAAAGTTGGAGAGAAAGCTCCAATGGGAAACATTATAAAAGGATTATTGACGAGTCCTGATTACAAATTGAAGGATTTTAAAGCAATTATGGTAAACGGCTACATGAAAAATACCTCATTGTGGAAAGAGATAATACAGATTGACCTTACAGAGCAACTGAGAAATGTTAAGATTCCGTATATGGTTTTACAAGGAGACACAGATATTGTAGCTTCCACTAAATTAGTGAAAGAATTAGTATCTGATAGTAATAATACAAATTTAGATTGTAAGGTGATTGCCAATACAGGACATATGCCGGGTGTAGAAATGATGGATGCTTTATTATCTGTTTTAAAAAATGTAGCCTACAATTAGAGTTACGAATTTGATGGAGGTAAAAAAGTGAAAAAAGCATTGTTAGTAATTGATATGCAAAATGTATGCGTTGGAGAAAAACATGCTACATACTTTAAATATGATAATGAAATTTTGATTCAAGCAGTAAACAAAGTTATTGATGAAAATAAAGATAATCCTGTTATTTACATCAAAAACATCATGAAGAAAAACTTAATCAATAAACTTGCACCATTTCAAGCTTATGAAGGGACTGAAGAAGTGGAATTGGTTAGCAGTCTGCATGTTGTATCTGATTATATATTCACCAAATACGAAGGAAACGCATTTAGTAATTCGAAACTTAATGAGTTCTTAAAAGAACACCATGTTGAATGTGTGGAAGTTGTGGGTGTTGATGGTGGAGGATGTGTAGCCTTGACTGCATTAGGAGCTATAAAAGAAGGTTATAGTGTAATAGTTAATGAAACAGCTATCGGAACAATGTTCATTAAAAACAAGGAAAAATATTTTAAGAAATTGCGAGAAGCAGATGTAAAATTTATTTAGATAAATATAAAGCACTCGAAAATTCCAGTCTTGCGGAGAGATTGAAAGCAACAGAAGATTTGAAGTTTATGGAGAGAATGAAAATGAGTGAAAGACCAGATTTGAATAAGGAATTAGATGGAAAAACTTTTCGAAG
>JAXJVZ010000073.1:0-4680 GCA_036308285.1 Agathobacter sp.
GTAGATGGAAAGGAAATATTCCTTTTCTATGAAGATAACAATATGTGGTTTATGGAAAGAGCCGGAGCCTGATGTGATTGTGTGCTGACAGCACAATTCATATCGGTTGGCTTTAGATCAGCAAAGCCGGGGAATGTGCAGACATTCATCGGAACTCCCGGCAAAAGGCTTGCAAAGGTGATTTCCCTTTCCTTTACGAGTACAGAATTGTAGATTGATGATTTTGTATGAATAAGGAGCGAACTGAATTGAACAAAGGAAATGTTATAGAAATTAGATGTAAAAAATGCAACAAGTTAATGATGGAATACTTTGTATGCGGTGATGATTTCGCTGTGGCACTTCAGAATATTGGAATTAAGTGTGACAGATGCAAGCGAGTGATGATACTTAAGAAGTATTCCGAGGGAATGATGAAGGAACATTCTGAGAATGGGACTTTCAGAATATAATGATTGAAAATTAAATTACAGCCCACCTGATAAGGGCACATCGAAAGATGGAAGCACCAGAGACGCAGGGGAAACGAACAGTATTTATGATACTGGTTTCCTCGTGCGTCTTTTTTGTGCTGTAAAGGGTAATCCGACTTGTTCGTTTCCAAGGGCGGCAAGGAGGATTTATGAGCAGTAAAGCACAGACAAGAGAAAAGGATTATGAGAGAGGAATACGAATTGCTGACAGGAGAAAGGCGATAGGATTATCACAGGATGAGTTAGCTCATAGAGTAGGTATAGGCAGACAAGCATTATCTGCGATTGAAAATGGTGGAGATTTTAAGACACAGACATTAGATAATCTGGCAATCGTACTTGGTGTATCTGTTGATTTCATAATGTATGGAAAGAATGAAGAAAATTCAGAACTATTATCTGAGGCAATGGATGTTCTTTCAGATATGGATGAATTGCAGATAAGACAGTGTCTTGCAATGATGAAAGCAATGAAAAGCGTGTCAGTTGAAAAGTGATTGTCGTGTTTACACGACATAATTGTCGCCTGTACACGGTCGGCAATTAAGGTGTGGCAGATTACAATATACTTGTGCTTGAGATACAGCACAGAGTTTGAAAGCGGCGTGCACAATGCTTTCTTTAATATTTCAATTAAGGAAGGTAATAGCCATGAAAAAGTATAACGGAAAAGAACTTTACAAAGGACTTTTGTTTATAAAGTCAATGATGAGTATGAATAATGTGAACCGACAGAAAGAACTTGATCAGACATATGCTTTAAGTGTGGGAATTGAGTGTGATCAGACTGTTGTAGATGATGGAGCATCTACATCGGTTGACAGACCTCAGATGCGTCAGCTGATGGAAATTCTTGAGATTTCAGATTACAAGGTACTTGTCGTAGAAGATATTTATGAGATTACAAGAAATCCGGAAGATTTAAAGTCAATGATGGATCGCATAAATGATTTGGGTGTGACAATATTTGACCTTGGTACTATGAGTGCGAGGTACAACAATTATGCGATTGAGTGTTAGGAATTCAGGCAGGTATTCCTACATTGTATTTGCTTCTGAAACAGTGGTATTTGATGACTATGGGAAGCCAGTCATCAAATGCCCAACAGAGGCTGAGGCAGTGGAATACATCATGAATCGGTTAGAGAGTGAGGTTATTCAGGATGATATATGATATTTATGCAGTTGGTAATACTTTGAGAAGTATTAGAAATAAATATGGATATACACAGAATGATATGGCGGAGAGCCTTGATGTAAGTTATATTCATTATTCGCAAATTGAGCAGGGAAGACATCGGATGAGTCTGGAACTTATGCTGAAGATTGTAACAAAGTATGGAGTAGATCCTAATACATTGTTTGGAATTGAAAGCAGGGAAAAACATGAGAATAAAGATTTGTCTGTATTGGAAGATAAATTGCAGATGCTTAAACCAAATGATAGAGAATATGCAATGTCTACATGTTTGATTTTTATTGAAGGCTTAGAGGCAAGAAAGGAAGTGGTTTGAAATGAGAAGAGCAGGAAGAAAGAAAAAGCCACTGACCATACAGCCGATAAAGTGTGTTGTGATGTTGTCTTCTGATGAGGAGAATGACTGTATTGCAGCAGAGAAAAAGGAAAATAAGCAGTTGAAACGAATCATGGAATTTGCTGACAATAACAATCTTATTCCTATGAAAGTATTCCGAAGAGGAATTTTTGGACGACGATTAAGGGATGAAGTGTTTTATAAGGCAATAAGATATATGAGAGCAGGAAAGGCAGATGCGCTTATCGTAACAAATCTCGATGCTATTTCAGACGGAATAGCAGATTCTTATTTAAAAATAGGAGCAGTAAGGGAAGCTGGGTATAGATTATTCAGTGTAGATGAGAAGGAACCCAAGGTTGACTTGTATATTCCACCAAAGAGAGGTGATCTGCAGTGAAGATAAAGAGAAATATGATTGTGTGGGCTGAATTAAAAAGTGGACTCAGGCATATACAAGCTGGAAGGAGACCATGTATTGTAATAAGCTGCGACAAAGCAAACGGAAAATCACCTGTATACACAGTTGTTCCGGGGACAACTAAGTTGAAAAAGGATTATATTCCAGTACATTTCAATATTGAGCCTTCAGAAATTAGAGGATTTTTAAGACATACAACAATGTTTTTACCGGAGCAGCTTGTCACAATAAATGAGGAACAGATAATACAGACTGCCGGGATGATTGTCAGCACAGATGCAATAAAAAAGGTTGATGCGATGTTAGTCAGACAGCTGCAGATTGGAGAATATGATGGATGATGAAAATGAATTAGAGAATCAGAGTATAGATATTCCTATATGGAAGCGATATTTGCTTTCTGTAACTGAAGCGGCACAGTTTTATCACATTGGTGAAAAGAGACTTAGACAAATTGTAGATATCCATCCAAATGGGGAGTTTTATCTGTTAGTAGGAAACAAAGTTTTGTTTAAGAAAGAGAAATTTGAGCAATTTCTGGCAGAGTCAACTGCAATTTAATATGTAAAGTAGTAGAAAAGGGGGCACAAATGTGGTACAATAACCATGCTAGGGCTCTCTTTTTTGAAAGGAGACAAAGCTATGAGTGAGAAAAGACGAGATAATCGCAATAGAATTCTTCACGAAGGAGAGTACCAGAGAGCAGATGGACGTTATCGTTTTAGATATGTAGATATTCATGGAAATGAAGGGAATTTATATAGTTGGCGTTTGGACCATAATGATCCTATACCTAAAGGAAAGAAAATGGAGCTTTCTTTAAGAGAAAAGGAAAAACAGCTGGAACAGGATATGTTTAACGGACTTGTTCCAGGAGGTGGAGGACTTACAGTTCTTGAATTAGTGGAGAAATATGTAAGTCTTAAAATAGGGGTCAGACAGAGTACTTATGCTGGTTATAAGACGGTAATTAATCTGCTGAAAAAAGATGATTTTGGCAAAAAAAGAATCGACAAAGTGAAATTATCGGATGCGAAAGCCTGGTTGATCAAGCTTCAGAGGGTAGATGGAAAAGGTTATAGTTCAATTCATACTATCCGGGGAGTATTAAGACCGGCATTTCAGATGGCGGAAGAAGATGACTTGATTCGCAAAAATCCATTTGGCTTTGAACTGGTCAATGTTATTGTGAATGATAGTGTGAGAAGAGAAGCTGTCACAAGAAAGCAGGAGCGGGAATTTCTAAGATTCATAAAAGAAGATGCGCATTTTTGCAAGTACTATGATGCAATATTTATTCTCTTTAACACAGGACTTCGTATATCAGAGTTCTGTGGGCTTACAAAATCAGATTTGGATTTTAAAAACAAAAGAATACGGGTAAATCATCAATTACAGAGAACAAGTCAGATGCAGTATATCATTGAAAAGCCTAAGACAGAAAGTGGCGAGAGATATGTTCCAATGTCTGATGAGGTGGTGGCTTGTTTCAAGAGAATACTTAAGGACAGGGTCAATCCCAAAGTTGAACCGATGGTTGATGGAATGACAGGATTTTTATTCCTTGATAAGAATGATATGCCTATGGTGGCATTACATTGGGAAAAGTATTTCCAACATATTCGGGAAAAGTACAATAGCATATATAAGGTTCAGATGCCGCCGATTACACCACATGTGTGTCGCCATACATTTTGTTCTAATATGGCTAAGTCGGGAATGAATCCGAAGATGCTTCAGTATATTATGGGACACTCGGATATCAGTGTTACGATGAATACCTATACTCATGTTAAATTTCAGGATGCACAGGAAGATTTTCAAAAAGCAATTAATTCATAATGACCTGATGAAAATGAGAGAAAAATGGCTGAATGCCAGTATTTATCTTAATCCCCAATTTCTTACCTGTCGATTCCCAATGGCAGATTTGCCTTTGGTACAGACTTGAAATTTACCAAAGTTTTTACCAAAATTGATGACAAAAATATGCAAAGATATGCCAAAATATGCCAGAATAAGTGAAAAATGAAGAAAGGTAAAAAGGCTTGAAAAGCCCGAAAATACTGGAAATATGAGAAAAATCAAGATTTTATTTGTTTGCCATGGGAATATTTGCAGATCACCAATGGCGGAGTTTGTTTTAAAAGATATGGTATCAAAGCGTGGTATAGCCGAGCAGTTTGAAATTGCATCGGCTGCCACTAGTACAGAAGAGATTTGGAATGGTGTGGGCAATCCTGTATATCCA